>DATGJN010000102.1 GCA_035295165.1 bacterium | reverse complement strand
ATGGTGATGCCGGGGGACAACGTGACGATGGAGGCGGCGTTGATCACGCCGATCGCGTTGGAGGAAGGGCAGCGGTTCGCGGTGCGGGAAGGCGGGCGGACGGTGGGGGCGGGGGTCGTCGCCAAGATCCTCGAGTAGGTCGGCCGGACCGGTTGTCCGGACGATCGACGCCGCGGACAAACCACTGAAAAACGCAGGTAGCAGAACGAGAAGTGGAGGGTTTGAGCGATGCCGCGCGACATCATCACACTGGCCTGCAACGAGTGCAAGCGGCGCAACTATACGAGTAAGAAGAACAAGAAGAACACACCGGATCGGGTGGAGCACACGAAATACTGCCGGTGGTGCCGCAAGCACACTGTACATCGCGAGACCCGGTAGCGTATACTCGCGCTAGCGGTTCGTGGTGGACGGCGCTCCCAGAAAGCTGGGCGCCGAGGCACGCAGGGGCGTAGCTCAGTTTGGTAGAGCGCTGGTCTCCAAAACCAGTGGCCGGGGGTTCGAATCCCTCCGCCCCTGCCAGGAAACCCCAAGCCGGGTACGAGCTTGCGGAGTGGTCCACCTGGTGCGCCCTTCCTGGTGTCCAGCGTGTACATCGAGAATCTGCCGTTCCACCGTTTCGCGGTCGCCAGCATCGCGCGTCCCGATCACGTGTGGACGGGTGTGGTTCCACAGACGATGTAGGGAATGATTATGCAGCGCGCTAGCCTTCTGCTGAGGGAAAGGCAGCCATCGACATGGGATAGGCCGGGCGCGGTGTCGAAACATTCACTATGCGCAACGATCGGAGCCAGGGGGTAACCGGCCCCAAGACAGGAACTCGAGCGATCGCCGGGCCGGGTTCTCGGACATCCGGGGAACCGATTCGCGCGTCGCACCCGCTCAGGCTGAGCCCTGCAACTAAGGTCGGCGCGGCGCTCCTCGCCCTCACCGTGCTGGTCCTCGCGGTCGGCCCGGTGTTCTATCGCATCAACTCGAACGCGCTCGACTACGATGCCATCCTCACGTCGCCCTCGCCGCGTCACATTCTCGGCACGGATGCGCTGGGACGCGACCTCGCGGCGCGCCTGCTGGCAGGGGGCCGCAACAGCCTGTTGATCGGGTTGTGCACGATGATAGCCACCGGGATTGCCGGCACGCTACTCGGTGTGATCTCGGGCGCGAGTCGGCGCTGGGACCACTACGTCATGCGGTTCCTGGACGTGATGATGGCATTCCCGCCGCTGCTGCTCGCCCTCGTGATCCTCGCGGTGCTGGGGAACTCGGCCGCCAACGTGGTGATCGCGCTGTCGCTAACGTACACGCCCCGAACTGCGCGGATCGTGCGCGGAGAGGCGCTCGTCCTGCGGGATGTGGACTACGTGGAAGCCGCCCGGGCGATCGGCGCCTCCCCGAGGCGGATCGTCCTGCGGCACTTGTTGCCGGGGCTGCTCCCGCCACTCGTCGTGCAGCAGACGTTCCTCTTCGCCTACGCGATCCTCGGCGAGGCCGGCCTAAGCTTCGTCGGCGTCGGCATTCAGCCGCCGAGCGCGAGCTGGGGCAATATTCTCGGCGAGGCGCGCGCGATCTTTCAGCAGGCCCCATGGCTCGTGGTGTTCCCTGGCTGCGCTGTGGCGGTGACGGTGCTGTCGCTCAACCTGCTGGGCGACGGCCTGAGCGACCTGTTCAACCCGAGACGCCAGACAGGTGCAGCGGCGCGGCCGTGACGGGGCGGGGCGTGGAGGAGACGGAGGAGGCGGCCATGACCGAGACGCTGCGGTGCGTGAGTTGCGGCCGATCGTACCCGGGTGGGCTCCGGTACCGGTGCGACGCGTGCGGCGGTGAACTGGAGGTCCTCTACGACTACGCGCGGGCGGCTGGCGAGTTCGCGCGAACGTGGACTGGGCACGGCAGCATCTGGGACCGGTTCCGCGCGGCGCTGCCCGCAGTGCGCGACGAGGCGATCGTGACGCTGGGAGAGGGGAGCACCCCGCTCCTCCGTAGCCGCGGGCTGGCGGCGCGCCTCGGCCTGGACCGCCTGTACCTGAAGCTGGAGTACGCTAGTCCCACGGGTTCGTTCAAAGATCGGCAGGTGTCGATCGCGATCTCCAAGGCCGCGGATGCGGGCAAGACAAACTTCGCGGCGGTCTCCTCGGGCAACGTAGGCGTGGCGCTGTCTGCGTACTGCGCCCGTGCCGGCTTCGATGCCGAGGTGTGGGTCTCGGTGGACACGGCCGAGTCGAAGCGGCTGCAGATCTCGATGTACGGCGCGCAGGTCAAGCTCCTGCCCTCCACCGAGGACATCGGCCGGTATTTCGCCGTCTACACCAGGATGCAGCAGTACGCTCTGCAGCACGGCAAGGTGCCGATGGTGTCGGCACGGCCTGTGAACCCGTACATGGTGGAGGGAGGCAAGACGATTGCGTTTGAGATCGCGGCGTCCCTTGGCGGCCCGCCGGACCAGGTGTTCTGCTGCGTGGGCGGCGGGGGGCTGTTGGGAGGCGTGCACAAGGGGTTCGTGGAGCTTGCTGCGATGGGGCTGGCTCCCCGGATCCCGCGGATCAGTGGGGGGCAGGTGACGGACCGCGGGCATGCGCCGATCCACCGGCTGGACGAAGAGCCGTACCGCAGCGGCGCGTATTACCGACCGCTCGACGGGGCCTGGGCCTGGCGCAGCATCCAGGCATCTGAGGGACGGTGGATCGGGGTGACCGGCGCGGACGTTGCCGCGGCCCAGCAACTCGTCGCCTTCGACGAAGGGATCTTCGCCGAGCCCCAGGGCGCGTACGCCGTCGCGGCGCTGCAAGCCGCCTGCGCGGAGGGTGCCATTCCCTCAGGGGATACGGTGGTGTGCACGATCACCGGTTCCGGCCTCAAAGACATGGAGGCGGCGTTGCGCTTTCAGGAAAATCCGCGGTATCGAACTCCGGTGGACGCCGTCTTTTCTTGACGGCGAGACGATTTCCGTCGCGCGCGCTTGGTGACGGAGGAGGTGCAGCATCGATGAACCGGACACGGAGAACGCTCGTCGTGCTGATACTGACCTGCGTAATGGGCGTGCCGACGGCGCTCGTGGGGCTCGGCGCCCCGCTCGCCGCGCAGACGGACGCGTGCGCCGTGAGCGGTGGCACCATCGTGGCGGCGATGGCGACGAACCCGCCGACGCTCGACCCGATGCTGTCCACGACCACTGCGGCGCGCCAGATCGACGTCTACCTGTTCGAGACGCTTGTGACCTACGACGACAGTTACTCGATCATCCCGCAACTGGCGGCCGGGTGGACGACTAGTGCGAACGGCTTAGTGTACACCTTCAAGCTGCGCGGCGGCGTCAAGTTCCACAACGGCCAGACGATGACCGCCGCGGACGTCAAGGCTTCGTTCGATCGCTACCTAAAGGTCGCCCCGGGCGCCGCCGCGCGCCTCGCGCCCATTAAGGCCGTCACGGCGGTGGACAACTCGACCCTGCGGTTCGACTTGACCAAGGACTTTCCGCTCCTCCCGAACCTGGCGATGCCGATCCCGCAGCTCGCTGTCCTGCCGAAGAGCATCATCGACAAGTACGGCGAGAAGGAGATCCGCGGGCAGGACTTGGTCGGAACCGGTCCCTACCAGTTCGCCGAGTGGCGCCCGGACGTGGCGGTGCGCGTGACGAGGTTCGCCGGCTACCAGCCCGATCCGAGGTTCCGCGGGGCCACCGGATTCGGCGGCCGGCGCGTGGCGTGCGTGGATCAGATCGGGTTCATCCCGGCCCCCGAGTCAGGAAGCCGGGTGGCGGGCCTGCTGACCGGCGCCTATGATTTCGCCGAGGCGGTCCCGATCACGAGTGTGCCCCAGCTCGAGGCCACGAAGAACATCACTGTGGCGATCGTCAAGCCCAAGTGGGGCATCATGATCGAGTTGAACCACTCGCAGCCGCCGATGAACAACCTCTCGTTCAGGAAGGCCCTGATTGCATCGCTGAACATGGGACAGGTGCTGGCCGCGACCTCGTTCGGCGGCCGGCCCGAATACGTCCGCACGTCGTCCAGCATCTTCTTCCCCGAGCAGAAGAACTGGTACACGACGGCCGGGTCCGAGTTCTACAACAAGCCGGACCTGACCCGGGTCAAGCAGCTCCTGGCGGAGGCCGGGTACCACAACGAGCCGATCACCTACCTGACCAACCAGGACTATGACTGGATGTACAAGGCGTCCGTCGCGGTCGCCGCGCAGCTGCAGGCGGCCGGGATCAACGCCAAGCTCGAGCTGATGGACTGGCCGTCCCAAATCCAGCGCGCGCAGAGCCTGAAGGGCTGGCATATGAACCAGACCGGATGGTCCCCGCGTCTGGATCCGATTCAGACGAGTGTGTCGCTCCACTGCGGATCGTCCGCGGCCTACACCTACTGTAACCACACCATGGACCAACTGCTGGACCAGTTGAACACGTCGCTCCCGCTCAAGGAGCGCCAGGCGGTGTGGACCAAGGTACAGCAGCTCGTGTGGGATGACGTGGCGGTCATCCGCATCGGTGACTACTTCGAGCCCGAGGCGACGAGCACCAGGCTCAAGGGATACCGGCCCTTCTACGTGATACCGCGGTTCTGGAATGTTTCGAAGACGCCCTGAGCGGGCGGCGGGCACGATGCTGACTGCCGTGAGGTGAGAGCTCCCAGTGGGGCGGTACGTGCTGCAGCGCTTGGTTCTGCTGGTGCCGATGTGGACGGCGGTGGCGGTGCTGTCGTTCATCATCGTGCATGCCACCCCGGGCGATCCCGCGGCGGCGTTTCTCGGGCAAGAAGCCCTTTTCGAGAGCAAGGCGGAGATCCACCACCGCTTGGGGCTCGACAAGCCGCTCTACGTCCAACTGGCGACGTGGGTCGCCGGCGCCGCGCACGGCGACCTCGGACAGTCGTTCTTCCTGGGGCAGAGTGTGAGCGACGCGCTGGTCCAGCGGTTCCCCGTGACGCTCAGCCTCACGTCGGTGGCCCTCCCGATCGCGGTGGCCGTCGGCGTGCCGCTCGGACTCGCGGCGGCGTTGCACCCAAACAGTTGGCAGGATGGGCTCACGACAAGCGTGGCGCTATTCGGCCTGTGCGTGCCCGAGTTCGTCACGGGGATGCTGCTGATCTTCTTCTTCGCTGTCGGGCTTAGGTGGTTCCCGGCGGGCGGATACGCGCCGCTGACCGAGGGCGTCGGGCCGTGGCTCCAGCACCTGCTGTTGCCGGCGCTCGCGCTTGGGATGCTGCAGGCCGGCCTGATCGCCCGCATCACGCGAGCCAGCATGCTGCAGGTGCTCGACTCTGACTACGTGCGGACGGCGCGCGCGAAAGGACTCAGGGAGCCCGTCGTGCTCGTCAAGCACGCCTTCCGGAACGCCGTCATCTCGGTTGTCACCGTGATCGGCCTGGCCGTCGCGGTGTTGATGAGCGGGGCGTTCATCACCGAGACGCTGTTCGAGTTGCCGGGGGTCGGGAACCTGACGGTCGCAGCGGTGCTCCGTCGGGACTATCCGGTGATCCAGGGCGCGCTGCTGCTGTTCGCCACGATCGTGCTCGTCGTCAACTTGCTGGTCGATGTCACCTACAGCTATCTGAATCCTACCATCACGTACTCGTAGCCTTGCCAGCCGCGAGGCGCGGAGCGCGGGGTTGGAGACCGACGGCCTTGAGGCCTGTGCGAGAGATCGGATTCGGCAGGCTGTGGGTCACCGCGCGCCCTTTCGAATGATTCCCCGTGAAGCCCCCGGATCTGGGCGTCCGTCGCCGATTGGCGCTCTCGACGTGACCGGTCAGGAGTGGACAAGCCTTTGACGTTCGAGTGCCTCCGTGGGACACTGGCGTTGAAGTGGGTATCGGAGGGAGGCGAGTGGCTGCTCCGTGTCGTCAGCCGGCACTCCGGATAGTGCATGTGGTGACTCAAAGAGCGATCCCTCGAACACCAAGTATTCCTGCGACGATCGCGGCCGCCACAATCGCATGATCACCATCCTCGGCGCGGGCGGCGCCATCGGGAACGAACTCGTCAAACTCCTGGCCGCACGGGGGCAGCCGATCCGCCTCGTCGGGCGTAAGCCGCGAGAGACTCCCGGCGCGACCGAAACGGTCTCTGCGGATATCACGGATAAGGACCAGACCATTCGCGCCGTCGCCGGCTCCAGCGTCGTACATCTGCTGGTTGGTCTCAAGTACGATCATAAGTGTTGGCAGGAACTGTGGCCGCGTGTCATGAGCAATACCATCGAAGCCTGCAAACGCGCTGGCGCAAAGCTCGTCTTCTTTGACAACGTGTACATGTACGGCAGGGTCAGCGGACCCATGACGGAGGAGACGCCCTTCAATCCGTGCAGTAAGAAAGGCGACACCCGCGCGAAGATTGCCACCACACTCATCAATGAGTGGACGTCAGGCGCTCTCACCGGGATGATTGCGCGTTCCGCTGACTTCTACGGTCCCGGCGCACGCAACGGCGTGGCGAATGTTCTCGTCTTCGAGCCCTTCTCCCGGCAGCAGAAGGCCTCGTGGCTCGTGAACGACGCTGTTCCGCACTCCTATACGTACGCGCCGGATGCCGCGCAAAGCCTGGTACTCCTCGCCGAATGGGGGCCCGCCTGGAATCAGACCTGGCATGTCCCTACGACACCCCATCCGCTCACTGGAAGAGCGTTTGTCAGCTTGGCCGCGACGGCATTGGGCGTTGCTCCAAAATATCGTGTTCTGAGCAAGCCCATGATCCGGCTTGCCGGATGGTTCAATCCGCTCGTCGCCGAGAGCTACGAGATGCTCTACCAAAGCGAGTCACCCTACCTATTTGACTCCAGCAAATTCGCCAGGCGGTTCGGCTTCGCGGGCACCCCGTATGCCGACGGCATCCGAACCACCGCCGCTTCCTTTCGGCGTTCGAACAAGCCACCGCGTTCCCCCTGAGAGCACCGCGGCGCCCCCTGTTGGGAGAGCCATGATGGCATGCCTCGTGCCTCTCAGCCTACAGCCTCCGCGAGCCCCCGGATGTCATCATGATCGGCGAAATCCGCAATCCCGAAACCGCCGAGAGCGTCCTGGACGCCACCCTCACGGGGCACTCGGTGATTGCAACGGATCGGGACCCCTTCATTCCCGGGACATTCCACGGGGTGGGTCGACGGGACCGCCGCCGGGCTGCGCGCGGAGATTCCGGTTGATACTCTTCTCTTGGTATCCTACGTTGGTCGCGTGCCGGTGAGGGAGCCTACGATGGCAGAACGACGGAACGATGACGTCTGGACGGCGGGAGATCTGCTCGAACGGCTGGAACGTCGCGACAAATTCTTTGTTCTTGATGTGCGCAACCGCGATGAGTTCGAGAGCTTTCCACTCGAAGGCCGCAGCCCCGTGCCCGCCGTCAATATTCCGTATTTCGAGATGCTCGAACTTGGCGGCAAAGACGAGATGACGGACTCCGTCGTCGCGTACGTCGAGCGGGACCTTGCGGGGCAGATTCCCTCCGATCTGCCGATTCTTGCGGTATGCGCCAAGGGCGACACTTCGGAGTTCGTCGCGCAAGGGCTGCGCCGCCTCGGGTACACCAGCGCCAACCTCAAGGGCGGGATGAAAGCCTGGGGCGAGCACTATGCGACCCGCGCCGTGGTCGACGGTCCCGATCTGGCGATCTACCAGGTGAGCCGGCCCGCGCGGGGATGTCTGAGCTACATCGTGGCCAGCGCGGGGAAGGCGATCGTGATCGATCCCCTCCGCCATCTCAATCCCTACCTGGACGTGGCGCGCGGTAGGGGCCTCACGATCGAGGCGGTGGTTGACACGCACGGCCACGCGGACCACATCAGCGGCGGATTCGCTCTCGCCGCCAAGATCGGCGCTCCGTACTACCTGCATCCGTACGACGCTATTCATCCCATCGACATGCTGCCCTCGACAATTCCCTGCGAGTTCATTCGCGACAATCAAATGTTCCCGGTCGGACGGGACGAACTTACGGCACTCCACATCCCTGGCCACACGCTCGGTCTGGTGGCGTTGCGGCTCGACGACAGGTATCTGTTCACGGGTGACAGCATTTTCATCCGGTCCATTGCACGGCCGGACCTCGGCGGGAAGGCCGAAGCCTGGGCGCCTCTGCACGGGCGGTCGCTGCGGAAGCTTCTCGGCCTCCCGGGAAGGATCACCGTGCTGCCTGGACACTTCAGCGGCCTTGATGAGGCGGATGAGACGGGACGCTTCGCTGCGTCGCTGGACGATTTGAAGAGACGGAATGACGGTTTGATCGTGCTCCAGCGGGAGAGCGAGGACGGATTCGTTCGCTACCTGCTCGAGAGCCTCCCCAACTTCATCCCGGAGTACGTGGACATCAAGCGCGTCAATGCAGGATTGTTGACGCCCTCGGAGGAAGACGCCGCCACGCTGGAGTTGGGCAAGAATGTTTGTGCGCTTTCGCAGGCCTACATGGCTTCCGGCGGGGGACGAGAATGAGCCAGGTTTTCGACAAGCTCCTTGACGCGCGCGGCCTCAGCTGTCCGATGCCTCTGGTCAACGCCCGGAAAGAGATTGGGAAGCTTGCGCTTGGCCAGGTGCTCAAGGTGGTGGCCACGGACCGGGGCTCGGTCGCGGACTTTCAAGGCTGGGCAAAGGTCTCGAAGACCGTGGAGTTGGTCGCCCAGGAGACAGAGTCCACGGACGGCGCGAACGTCTACGTGCACTACGTGAAGCGGTCGGCGTGAGGAGGAGACGATATGGATGCCAGTACCGACGCGACACTCGCCGCTGACCCGTCGCGGATGCAAGCGCTCGAGGAAAAGCTCCGGGACCTCGAGGGACGGCTTGCGCATGTTGAGGGGCAGGTAGCGGAGGACCGGGTCGCGCTCGTCGTCTTCTCAGGCGACCTGGACCGCGTCCTGGCGGCTTTTGTGATTGCTACCGGCGCCGCAGCCATGGGTCAACACGTGAGCATGTTCTTTACCTTCTGGGGGCTGAGCGTCCTCAAGCAGCATAGCCAGCTTTCCGGGAAGACCCTCCCGCAAAAGTTGATGGCCCTGATGTCTCCGCGTTCGAGCAAGAACCTCCCGGTGTCGACGATGAACTACTTCGGCGTGGGCGCGAAGATGCTGCGCTCCATGATGAAGGCGAAGAACGTCAGCTCGCTTGAGGAAATGATCGCCCTCGCGCGGGAACTGGGCGTGCGCATGATCGCCTGCGAGATGTCTCGGGATCTGATGGGGATCAAGGAGTCAGAACTCGTCGCCGGCCTGGAGTGCGGCGGAGTCGCCAGCTTCCTTGCCGATTCGTTGAGGTCACGGACGAGCCTGTTTATTTGACGCGTCGCATCAGAACGTTCCTGTCGGGGGGGCTACCAATGAGCAGCGCCACAAGGCCGCGGTCACCTGCGACCGGCTGCCGGCCAGCGTGCCGCATCGGCGTGCCTACCGTGCGACCTCCGAAAGGTCGATGAGCCCATGGACTGGGAACATCGCCGGCGTCCCTCGGAGAGGATCGTGGATATAGTCGGCGTGACCCCGCACGCGCGAGTCGACCACGACGAAGCGTACGCGGATTTTGTGGCGCGATACCCCGGCTACGTCGCCACCGCCGTGCTGGACGAGCTGCGCGCAACCGAATATCGTCGGCTGGACGACCAGCGCCACGTCTATCTCGACTACACCGGCGGTTCTCTCTACGGCGAGTCGCAGCTGCAGAAGCACTTCGACATGCTGCGCACGGGCGTCTTCGGAAACCCGCACTCCGCCAACCCGACCTCTCAGGCTATGACGGATCACGTCGAACGCACCCGCCGGTATGTGCTGAGCTACTTCAACGCCGCCGCGGACGACTACGTGGTCGTCTTCACGCAAAACGCCTCCGGAGCCTTGAAGCTGGTTGGCGAGTCGTTCCCGTTCGCTGCGGGCAGCCGCTACCTGCTTACCTTCGACAACCACAACTCCGTGAACGGGATTCGCGAATTCGCGCGAGCCAGGGGCGCGGTCGTGGCCTACGCGCCGCTGGTGACGCCAGGGCTGCGCCTCGATATGGCCCGACTGGAGACGCTGCTCGAACAGGCCGATCCGTCGCGCGACAACCTGTTCGCGTACCCGGCGCAGTCCAACTTCTCCGGCGTCAAGCACCCACTCGAGGTCGTGGCTGCGGCCCAGCGTAAAGGGTGGAGCGTGCTGCTCGACGCGGCCGCGTTTGTGCCCACGAGTCGGCTTGACCTGACAGCCGTGCGACCAGACTTCGTGAGCATCTCCTTCTATAAGATGTTTGGGTACCCAACGGGCGTCGGCGCCCTGCTCATCCGCCGCTCCACGTACCCGAAGCTTAAGCGTCCCTGGTTCGCGGGCGGGACGGTAAACTTTGCGTCGGTTCAAGGGCAGGTCCACCGCCTGGCCTCGAGCGAAGCCGGCTTCGAGGACGGCACGCTGAATTACCTCGCCATCCCCGCGGTCGAGATCGGACTGCGCCATTTGCAGGCGATCGGCATCGAAACGATCGGCGAACGCGTCCGCTGCCTGACCGGATGGCTATTGGAGGAGCTGTTGGCGCTGCGGCACAGCGACGGCCGCGCCATGGTCCGCATCTACGGCCCGGCGACGACGCGGGCGCGTGGCGGGACCGTGACGCTCAATCTCTACGATCCGCACGGACACTTGCTCGACTACCGGCGCGTCGAGGAACTGGCTGGGGAGGCAGGGATTTCTCTGCGCACCGGGTGCTTCTGCAACCCCGGCACGGGCGAGATCGCCGAAGGGCTGACCGAGGAAGACATGCGGGCGGGGTTCGCACTGGGGGCGGACATCAATCTGCACAGTTTCGCGCGCATGATGCAGGACCGGGACCACAAGAGCGCCGGCGCCATTCGCGCATCCATCGGCGTGGCCACGAACTTTACCGACGTTTGGCGCTTCCTGCGCTTCATCGGGAGCTTCCGCGACCAGACGCGGATGACGACCGGCGACGCGACCTTTGACATCGACTCCTGCCGCGTCATTCGCGATGGAGCCTGATCCGAGCGTCCCGAATCGAAGATCCGCTGACATGGTCTGGTGCGATTCGCCAGTATTGTCAGCAAACTCGGGCTCACAATCGTGGAAGCAACGTTCGGCTCGCGGCGCTAGCACAGGTAGCCAATAGAAGCGCGCCGGGAATGTTGGCATTGGTCCCGTCTACCGATGCGTCGGCGAGCTACGGACCCCACCGTCGCTCACCAAACACGGCGTCCCCCACACGTTCCGGAAACCTCATGACACCCCGCTGCGGGACACGCGCGCAGGAACCGACTCCGACAAATCGAAACGGTTGCCCTAACTGACGCAGTTTCCCCCCGGGAGGCTTTGTGCATGACGCAACGCAGCGGTAAGACAGCACACGCGGGCGGGTGGTCAGTCGCAGTGATCGCCGTGGTAGCGGCCCTGATTCTTTCCGGCGTCGCAGCCACCGGAGCGCCGGTGACCGGCGGGACCGTGACGATCGGGCTGCAGGCGGATCCGACGATGCTCGACCCGCACGCATCCGCGGCCGCGGCGACGTACCTCCTCGGCAGCCTGAACGTCTTCGAGAGCCTCCTCTACCAGAGCCCGGACGGTAAGTTCAACCCGTGGCTCGCGACGAGCTACCGCATCTCGCCGGACGGCAAGACGTTCACGTTCGTCCTGCGGCAGGACGTGCGGTTCTCCGACGGCACGCGTTCGACGCGGACGCGGTGAAGTGGAACCTCGACCGGATCGTGAACCCCAACTTTCGCGCGGGGGGCGCGCTGAACGCCCTCGTAGGATACACCGGGTCGACGGTTGTCGACGACCACACGGTGCAGGTGCGCTTCAAGGATCCGTACGCGCCGTTCTTGTCGTACGTGGCCGGCGGCACGCTCGCGATCCTGTCGCCCAAGGCCACGGCCGCGCAGACGCCACAGCAGACGCAGCGGGGGCCGGTGGGCAGCGGCCCGTTCACGGTGGCCGAGTACGTGACGAACGACCACGTGACGTTTGTCCGCAACCCCGCGTACAGCCACCGCGCGCCGTGGAGCCGCCGTCAAGGGCCGGCGTATCTCGACCGGATCGTCTGGAAGATCGTGCCGGAGGCCGAGACCCGGGCGATCACGCTATCGTCGGGCGAAACCCAGATGATCTACGTGCTCGGGTACGGGACGGGCGGGGGCCAGATCCTCGCCGAGTTGCGGAAAGACCCGCGGCTCGTGCAGGATACACGGCCGTTTCCGGGCTCAGCGTACCTGTGGCTCGTCAATGTCCGGCTCGCCCCGACCGACGACGTGCGGGTGCGCCAAGCGGTGATGTACGGTATCAACCGGCGGGCGATCATCGCCGCCGTATACCGCGGTCTCGGGTCGCCGGCATGCGGTATTGTGAGCCACGTGCTGCTGCAAGACCAGGCCGCGTGTGCGTACTATCCGTACGACCCGCGCAGGGCCGGGCAGCTCCTCGACGAGGCGGGGTGGAAGATGGGACCCAACCACATCCGGCAAAAGGACGGGAAGCCGCTCGTCCTCACCTTCAACTCGCTCAACAGCGGCGGCGGCGACCTGCCCGACGTGGAACCCGTGCAGGCCCAACTCTTGGAGCTCGGGATCGATCTTAAGATCAAGAGCCAGGCGTTCGGGCCTTTCGCCCAGGACAACTTCCACTGCGCGGACAACCTCGGCACGATCTTCCTGCGCACGAACGATACGGACACCCTCTACGCGCTCTTCTCCTCGACCAACATCGGCACCAATTTCAATTGGTCGTGTTACTCGAACGCGGACGTGGACCGGCTGCTTGCGGACGGGCGCAGCGCGCTGGACCCGGCGAAGCGAGCGGCGCTCTACGCGCGGCTCGATCACATGCTGCTCGACCAGGCCGTCGCGATGCCGATGATGGACGAGCTGTCCGTCTGGGTTCGCCGCTCGAACATCCAGGGCGTCACGTACAACTACTCGACGTACCCTGCGTTCAGCGACGCATACATCGAGAAGTAACGGGGGCGCTATGCCTTGCGAAGCCTGTTGGTGGGTGCCGGTTCGTCCGGCGTGATATCCACCAGTTCGCCGCTTCGCACATCGGGGCCATAGAACCGGATCGCGTCTTTGATCGCCGCCCAGGCCACCTCGGCAATCTGACGCCGATCTTCCTTGGTCACGAAGTGCAACTTGAGTGTCACGGTGTACTTTTGGACGCCCACGCGTGCTGTCACACTCTTCCCCCCACCGGCCGCACTACCGCCACCTACTACCATGCCCTTAAAACGCGCAAAAGCGGCCTACGGTTGCACCCGACGGCCGCGGCGTGTCCACCTGGACCCCGGTGGGCGGTGGCTGGACGGTCAGAAGCCGAACACCCGCACGATCCGTGCCTTGAGGAGCACCGTATAGACGATCGGCATCAGCGCGTACGCGAGCGTGACGAACACGGCCAGGAGGACCGTGACGAGCGCGATCTTCCTTTGGAAGCGTCGAGTGTCGACCTGCATTTGGGTTTCAAACTTACGCCTGCTCCGCTCCAGTTGTTCCTCGAAGGTCCGCAGGTTGCGCTCCATTTGTCTCGCAAACTGCTGTTGCTGATGGAGGTGGAAGTGTTCCTTGGGGCTGAACTGGGGAATGTACGGATCCCATTTCAGGCACTTGCGATTCTTGTCGAGGATCGCTTTGACGGTGGCGCTCGCGGTCTGCGGGGTTGCAGGATGCAGGTACTCCTGTTCGAGGTCGGCGGCCTTCATGTAGCACGACAGCGTGGACCCGACGGGGACGTCGATTTTGCCAGCGCGCTGGGGCTCGCTCACCTCGCGGATTTCTGTGCCGAATACAGGATTGGTCGGCCGGTGACCGAGGTAGCCACAGGCTCGGCATTTTCCCTGTTCTTCGAACAACGACTCCATAGGCCACACCCGCAGACCCCGAAATGGAACCGGGCGATTCCCACCCGTCTAATTCTTACAAAAATACACCTTGTAGCCTTACACATACAATCCCACATCCTGACGAGGTTGCCTCCACGGCCGAGCGCCCTGTCATGCCGGCGCGGCGATCCGAGTAGGGCGTTCCTTCAAGACTTGCGTCCCATTCAGGAGATCTCCGGTCAGGCGCCGGAGCCGGCACCCAAGAAATGTTACGGGGCCGAGGTTAGACGCACACAATAGTGGGGATAGTAGTAGGTGAGGGGGCCCGTACTCGAGTGTCGGTCCTCCTAGGCGGCGCGGACGCGCGGCACCAGGGGCCAGTTCTTCTCCCCCCGCCCTGGTCTGCGCGCTCCGCGCCGTCGGTGTGTTCCGGTGCGGGGGGTGCTCCCGGTCACCCCAACTCCAAGGACCCGTGCGCTGTTCGGTTGGCCCCGTTTCCTGGAGCGCGGACGCGTTGACAGGGACCGCGAGACTGCTATAATAAATTGGCGCCTCGCAAGAAGTCTTTTTTTGTTTGGGGGACATTCGATGGCACGGGCGAGCGACGGCACAACGGGTCCGGCGATCGGCAAGCCCGTCCGGACGGCGAGCGGAGACCGGGCGGCGACGCGGCCTAAGGCGTCACAGGCCCGCCGTGTTCCGCAGGTTTTCGACGTCGCGATACGATTCCTGCTGGACGTTCGCGCGGAGTTGAAACGGGTGTCGTGGCCGGATCGTCAGACGCTGATCGCGTCCTCGGTGGTCGTGGTCTTCGTGCTGATCGTGACCGCGTTGTATCTTGCCGGGTGGGACTTCGTGTTCGCAAAGATCTTCGAGCAGATCCTCAACCGCTGAGAGCCTGACTGACGAGGGTACGAGTCATGCCGGACGATCGCAACCGACCGCAGGCGCCCAAGCCGGACACCGCGGCGATCATTCAAAAGCTGTTCCGCGATGAGCCGCAGGAGCCGGCGCCCGAGGCAACGCCGGTGGGCGTGCTCGTGCCGGAAGGCGAACTGGAGGCCCCCGCGCCGACGCCCGCTCAGTCCGTACCCGCAGACGTCGCGACGCCCGAGGGCGTGGTCGAGACGCCCCCGGGGACCGAGGACGCCCTTGAGGCCGCGCGGGCCGCGGCGGGCACCCGCTGGTACGTGATTCACACCTACTCCGGGTACGAGAACAAGGTCCGAACCAACCTAGAGCGCCGCGTCGAGTCGATGAACGTGCAGGAGAAGATCTTCCGCATTCTCGTCCCGACGGAGGACGAGATCGAGATCAAGGATGGCAAGCGCCGCATCGCCAAGAAGAAGGTGTTCCCGGGCTACGTGCTCGTGGAGATGACTATGGACGACGACTCGTGGTACGTCGTCCGGAACACCCCCGGGGTGACCGGCTTCGTCGGCTCGGGCACGAAACCGCTGCCGCTCCAGGACAAAGAGGTCAAGGCGATCCTTCGGCAACTCGGCGACGAGACGCCGAAGTTCCGGATCACCTACCAAAAAGGGTCCGCGGTCCGGATCAACTCCGGTCCGTTCATGGACTTCAGCGGCGTCGTGGACGAGATTCTCCCGGAGAAGGAGAAGGTCCGCGTGCTCGTGTCGATCTTCGGACGAGAGACGCCGGTCGAGCTCGACTTCGCGCAGGTCGAGAAAATCTAGCGTAGGCAGAGCGAGCTAGGAGGCATCATGAAGAAGGTCTCCGCGATCGTTAAACTGCAGATTCCCGCCGGCAAGGCGACGCCGGCGCCGCCGGTCGGCCCCGCGTTGGGGCAGCACGGCGTCAACATCATGGAGTTTTGCAAGTCGTACAACGAAAAGACGGCCCGGCAGGCGGGCACGATCGTTCCCGTGGAGATCACGATTTTCGCGGACCGCACGTTTACGTTCGTCACGAAGACGCCGCCGGCGTCCGTCCTGCTCAAAAAGGCCGCGGGTCTGGAGAAGGCCTCGGGCGAACCCAACAAGAAGAAAGCCGGCCGCGTGACCCGGCAGCAGATCCGGGAGATCGCCGAGTCGAAGATGCCGGACCTCAACACGAAGGACATCGACGCCGCGATGCGGATGATCGAGGGGACGGCCAGAAGCATGGGCATCGAGGTGGCGTAGCAGGCGTTCGGCGAGAGGCCCGGGGGTCCCGAGAGCGCGCATGGGTGACGGAGAACTCTCGGGACGGGCCAAGTGGGAGGACGTTGCGTCCGCTCGGACCACACAGGGAGGGTGAACAGATGGCACAGAGTAAGCGGTACCGTGAGGCGAACAAGTTGGTGGAACAAGGACGGCTGTACGATCCGCCGTCGGCCGTCGCGCTGCTGAAGCAGATGCCGACCGCCAAGTTCGATGAGACGATCGAGGCGCACGTCCGGCTGGGAATCGACCCCAAGCAGGCCGACCAGCAGGTCCGCGGCACCGTCGTGCTGCCCCACGGCACGGGCAAATCTGTCCGCGTGCTGGTGTTTGCGAAGGGCGACAAGGTGAAGGAAGCCCAGGAGGCCGGCGCGGACTACGCGGGGCTGGAGGAGTTCGCGGAGAAGATCCAGGGGGGATGGCTTGAGTTCGATGTCGCCGTCGCCACACCCGACGTCATGAACGTCGTGGGGCGGCTCGGGCGGGTGCTCGGTCCCCGCGGCGTCATGCCGAATCCCAAGGCCGGGACCGTGACGTTCGACGTCGGCCGCGCGGTTCGCGAGATCAAGGCCGGCAAGATCGAGTACCGGGTGGACAAGTTCGGGATCCTGCATCTCCCGCTCGGGAAAGCGTCGTTCTCGACCGAGGCGCTCCTCGAGAACTTTGGGACGCTGATGCACGCGGTGGTTCGGAACAAGCCCGCGGCCAGCAAGGGGCAATACCTTCGGAGCGTCAGCCTCTCGTCGACGATGGGGCCGGGGATCCGCGTCGACCCGTCCAAGGCGGAGACGACCGAGACGGCCAGCACGGCGTAGGATTGCCAGGACCGTTCCGCGGGCGGCGGTTGACCATCGGGACCCGCGGTGATATGATGCCGACGGCGCGTGCCGGTTCACCGCGGTGCCGCCAACCGAACCGAATAAGCATGCCGTAGACAGCGGGTGCGCGGGACGCGCGTAAAGGCCCTCAGGCCACCCGCCGAGGCCCCCACGACTGGGAGACTCCGTGTCTACGGGAGTCTCTTTCGTTTCACACGCGGCCACGGCCAGGAGGATCGTATGGATCAACCGAGACCCGAGAAGGTCGCCGAAGTTCAGGATCTGGAGCAGCAGCTCCGGAACTCGCCCGTCGTCATCCTGACAGACTATCGTGGCCTCACCGTCAGCGAGATCGGTGCGCTGCGGGCCAAGCTGCGTGAGGCGTCGCTCGAATACCGGGTTGCCAAGAACACCCTGCTCAACCGGGCCGCTGATCAGGCTGGTGTGAGAGGCCTGGAGCCGTACCTCGTCGGACCGACGGCCGTGGTCTTTGGGCGAGATGAACCGGGCGCGCCGGCGAGGATCCTTCAGGAGTTCATCCGGCAGTATCGGAAACTGGGGATCAAGGGCGGCGTGGTTGAGGGACAAACGCTGGGTCCGGAAGGAATCCAGAGCCTGGCCACGCTGCCGACCAAGCTGGAGCTCGTGGCCAAGCTGCTCGGGACGATGCAGGCCCCGCTCCGCGGGCTCGTCACCGTCCTCACCGGACCGCAGCGGGCGTTGGTGACCGTCCTCGACGCCGTGCGCAAGCAGCGTGAAACGGCGAGCCCGGCCGAAGCAGCGAGCGGAGCGGAACCGGCGGGTCCGGCCGACGCGGTCGCCCAGGCGGAAGCGGTGGCCCAGGCGGAGGCAGCCAGCCCGGCCGATGCCGCCGGCGAGGTCAATCCGTCGGGTCCGGTCAACGCGGCCGGTCCGGCGGAGGTGGGAGGCGGCGCCGAGACGGCGCCGGAGAAGCCCGCGGGGGATGCGTCAGGGACGTAAAGAAGGCGTCACAGGGAAACCGCGTAGCGGGAGGGGATAAGAATGGCAGCAATTGAACAGATCGTGGAGCAGATCGAGGGGCTGTCCGCGCTGGACCTGTCGAAACTGGTCAAGGTCCTCGAGGAGAAGTTCGGCGTTTCGGCCGCGGCCCCGATCGTTGCGGTTGCGGCGGCGCCGGGTGCGGCGGCAGCCGCTGCGGCGACCGAAGAGCAGACAGAGTTCGACGCGATCCTCGCGGCGATCGGTGACAAGAAGATCCAGGTGATCAAGGTCGTGCGCGAGCTGACCGGGCTCGGGCTGAAGGAAGCGAAGGACCTCGTGGACGGCGCGCCCAAGCCCGTCAAGGAGAAGGTCAGCAAGCAGGAGGCCGAGACGATCAAGGCCAAGCTGTCCGAGGTCGGCGCCACGGTCGAGATCAAGTAGCCGAGCTGGGAACGAAGGGCGGAGGGGGCGGCGGCGCCCGGCGGGCGCCGGTCGACCCCCTTGACTGGCTTGGGTTCGAGGAGTAATATTTATTTTACTCCTATAATGCCACGTATTGCGCCACCTCTATGCTGGGGCACCCAGCGGACGATCGGTCTCCGGGGCGTGATGTGCGTGCGTCTTGTCCCGGACATTTTGTAAGCTCACCTGGAGGCGAAAAGCGTGAAGGCAAAGGCCGTATCGCCGAAGGCCAGAGTCAAGACTGCCGCCGGTAAGAAGGGAACGCGGGCCAAGACGGGCGCGATGCGCTTCGTCGCCAGAGACGCCGCGCGCGCGCGTCTCCAGCAACCGCAGCAGCGCGAAGGCGCCAAGACACGTCCCCGTCTCGCACGGACGATCCTGCTGGATACGAAGGCCGAGCGGGCGCCCGTCGCGTTGTTCCAGGCGCCGCCGCCGCCCGCGGCGTCGCACGCGTCCCTGCGGACCGTCAAGGGGCTGGGCGAGGTCCGCGTGACCAAGCGGGGCAAGCGCAACCGCGTGAGCTTCGCCAAGATCCACGACGTCCTCGACGTCCCGAACCTGGTCGAGATCCAGCGGGATTCGTTCAAGTGGTTCCTCAGGCAGGGTATCCGTGAGGTCTTTGAGGAGATCTCGCCGATCAAGGACTTCACCGGGAACTTGGAGCTGCACTTTGCCGTGGGCCGGCGCCGCTCCCGGGCGGTCCAGGAGGACGAGCACGGCGACCTGCCGCTTGAGTTCGACGGCTACCGGCTGGAGCAGCTCAAGTACTCGGTCGATGAGTGCCGGGAGCGCGACTACAACTATAGCGCCGCCCTGAAGGTGCAGGTGCGCCTCGTCATCAAGGAGACCGGCGAGGTCAAGGAGCAGGAAGTGTTCATGGGCGACTTCCCGCTCATGACGGAGCAGGGGACGTTCGTCATCAACGGGGCGGAGCGGGTGGTCGTCAGCCAGCTCGTGCGTTCCCCGGGCGTCTACTACAACCTGTCGCCCGACACGAACAACCACCTGTTGCCGACCGCGACGGTGATCCCGCACCGGGGGGCGTGGCTGGAGTTCGAGGTGGACAACAACGGGATCGTCTACGTCCGGATCGACCGGACGCGGAAACTGCCCGTGACGATCCTGTTGCGCGCGATCTCCCAGCAGAAAGATGCCCGGCGAGGCGAACAGTTGTCCCTCGTCACCGACGATGAAGTGTCGAAGTACTACGACCACGACAAGGCGATCGCCGCAACGCTCCAAAAGGACGAGGCGAAGACGCCGGAGGACGCGCTGCTCGCGATCTACCGTCGTCTGCGTCCCGGCGACCCGCCGACGATCGAGAGCGCGCGTACCCTGTTGAACACGCTGTTCTTCGACCCGCGCCGGTACGACCTTGGGCGGGTGGGCCGGTACAAGCTCGACAAGAAGCTCGGGTTCAAGCCGGCGCCGGAGGAGTCCGCGCAGCCACGGGTCCTGCATCCGCGGGACATCGCCGAGATCGTTCGATACCTGATCGCCCTCTACAACGGGCAGGGGAAGCCGGACGACATCGACCACCTTGGGAACCGGCGTGTGCGATCCGTCGGCGAGCTGCTGCAAAACCAGTTTCGGGTCGGCATGCTCCGGATGGAGCGGGTGATCCGGGAGCGGATGACGATCCAGGACGCGGGGGCGATCACGCCGCAGGTGTTGATCAACATCCGGCCGGTCGTGGCGGCGATCAAGGAGTTCTTCGGGTCGAGCCAGCTCTCGCAGTTCATGGACCAGACGAACCCGCTCGCGGAGTTGACTCACAAGCGGCGTCTCTCGGCCCTGGGCCCGGGTGGGTTGAGCCGGGAGCGCGCAGGGTTCGAGGTGCGCGACGTCCACACGTCCCACTACGGGCGGATGTGCCCGATCGAGACACCGGAAGGCCCGAACATTGGCCTGATCTCGTCGCTCGCGACGTTCGCCCGCGTCAACCCGTACGGATTCATCGAAACGCCCTACCGCAGGGTGCGTGACGGCCGCGTCACGCGCTCGATCGAATATCTGACCGCCGACGACGAGGAGCGCTATACAATCGCCCAGGCGAACGCGAAGATCAACGCCGAGGGCAAGCTCACCGAGTCGCGCGTGATCGCCCGACGGGGCAGCGGGAACGTCCTGGTGCCGGCCGACGAGGTCGACTACATGGACGTGTCGCCGAAGCAGATGGTGAGCGTCGCGACCGCATTGATCCCGTTCCTGGAGCACGACGATGCGAACCGCGCGCTGATGGGCTCGAACATGCAGCGCCAGGCGGTGCCGTTGTTGCGGACCGAGGCCCCGCTCGTCGGTACCGGGATGGAGCACCGCTCGGCGGTCGACTCGGGCGCGGTCGTGGTCGCGCGGGAGGTCGGCGAGATCACGAGCGTCACCGGTGACGCGGTGGTCATCAAGCCGGACCGCGGCAAGGAACGGACGTACCGGCTGGTCAAGTTCCAGCGCAGCAACCAGGGGACGTGCATCAACCAGCGCCCGATCGTCGAGGTCGGGGAGCGGGTCAGCGTCGGCGACGTGATCGCCGACGGGCCGTGCACCGACCAAGGCGAGCTCGCGCTCGGGCACAACATCCTGGTCGCGTTCATGCCGTGGGAGGGCTACAACTACGAGGACGCGATTCTGATCAGCGAGCGGCTGGTTCAGAAGGACCTCTTCACCAGCATCCACATCGAAGAGTACGAGGTCGAGGCGCGGGACACGAAGCTCGGCCCCGAGGAGATCACCCGCGACATCCCCAATGTCGGCGAGGAGGCGCTGCGCGACCTCGACGAGCGCGGGATCGTTCGCATCGGTGCCGAGGTGCGCAGCGGCGACATCCTGGTGGGTAAGGTCACGCCCAAGGGCGAGACCGAGCTCACCGCGGAGGAGCGCTTGCTCCGCGCGATCTTCGGCGAGAAGGCGCGCGAGGTCCGCGACACCTCGCTCAAGGTGCCGCACGGCGAAAAAGGCAAGGTCGTGGCGGTCAAGGTGTTCTCGCGCGAGGCGGGCGATGAACTCTCGCCTGGCGTCAACCAGCTGGTGCGCGTGTACGTCGCGCAAAAACGCAAGATCACGGTGGGCGACAAGATGGCCGGCCGCCACGGCAACAAGGGCGTGATCAGCAAGATCCTGCCGGAAGAGGACATGCCGTACCTGCCGGACGGCACGCCCGTGGACATCGTGTTGAATCCGCTCGGCGTGCCCTCCCGGATGAACGTGGGACAGGTGCTCGAGACGCACCTGGGCTGGGCCGCGGAGCTGATCGGGTTCCACGCCGAGACGCCCGTGTTCGACGGGCCGCGCGAGGACGAGATCCGGGAGCTGCTCTCGAGGGCGGGGCAGACCGAGGCCGGTAAGCGCGTGGAGGTCGACGACACCGGCAAAACGCGCCTGTACGATGGCCGCACCGGCGAATCGTTCGCGCAGGAGGTCACGGTCGGGCAGATCTACATGTTGAAGCTGCTCCACCTCGTCGAGGACAAGATCCACGCCCGTTCCACGGGACCCTACTCCCTGATCACCCAGCAGCCGCTCGGCGGCAAGGCGCAGTTCGGCGGGCAGCGGTTCGGGGAGATGGAGGTCTGGGCGCTCGAGGCCTACGGTGCGGCGAACACGCTGCAAGAGCTGCTGACCGTGAAGTCCGACGATGTCGTCGGGCGGGTCAAGACGTACGAGGCGATCGTCAAGGGCGAGAACATCCAGGAGCCCGGGGTTCCCGAGTCCTTCAAGGTGCTCGTCAAGGAACTCCAGAGCCTCTGCCTCGACGTGAAGGTGCTGAGCGAGGACCAGAAGGAGATCGAGCTCAAGGAGATCGAGGAGGACATCGCGGAAACCGCCCGCGCTCTTGGCATCAATCTCGAAGGCGAAGAAGCGCTGGTCGAGGAGTATTAGGGGATGCGAGTGAGGCACAACAGCGGACACACACGCCTGGAGGCGCGCTGAGATCATGCAGGATGTCAACAACTTCGACGCGGTCAAGATTGCGCTGGCCTCCCCCGATCAGATCCGCCAGTGGTCCCGGGGCGAGGTCAAGAAGCCCGAGACGATCAACTACCGGACGCTCAAGCCCGAGCGCGACGGCCTGTTCTGCGAGCGGATCTTCGGCCCCACCAAGGACTGGGAGTGCCACTGCGGCAAGTACAAGCGTATCCGGTTCAAGGGGATCATCTGCGATCGTTGCGGCGTCGAGGTCACCCGTGCGAAGGTGCGCCGCGAGCGGATGGGCCATATCGAGCTGGCCGCGCCGGTCTGCCATATCTGGTATCTGAAGGGTGTGCCGAGCCGGATCGGGCTGCTCCTCGACATGTCCCCGCGGGCGCTCGAGCGGGTCGTGTACTTCGCGTCCTACGTCGTGACCGACCCCGGGCACATCAAGGGCCTGGCCAGGAACCAGCTGCTGACCGAGGCCGACTACCGTGATCTGCGGGAGAAGTACGGCAACGGGTTCAAGGCCGGAATCGGCGCGGAGGCGATCAAGGAGCTACTCCAGGAGATCAGCCTCGAAGCGACCACGAAGAAGCTTCGCACCGAGCTCAAGACCGCGAGCGGCCAGAAGCGGATGAAGATCCTGAAGCGCCTGGAGGTCGTCGAGGCGTTCCGCAAGAGCGGCAACGACCAGTCCTGGATGATCCTCGACGTGATCCCGGTGATCCCGCCGGACCTGCGGCCCATGGTCCAGCTCGACGGCGGCCGGTTCGCGACGAGCGATCTCAATGATCTGTACCGACGGGTGATCAACCGCAACAACCGGCTGAAGCGGCTGTTGGACCTCGGCGCGCCCGAGATCATTGTGCGCAACGAGAAGCGGATGCTGCAGGAGGCCGTGGACGCCCTGATCGACAACGGCCGCCGGGGCCGTCCGGTGACGGGGCCGAACAACCGGCCGCTCAAGTCGCTCTCGGACATGCTGAAGGGCAAGCAGGGGCGGTTCCGCCAGAACCTGCTCGGCAAGCGGGTGGACTACTCCGGGCGTTCGGTGATCGTCGTCGGCCCCAAGCTCAAGCTGCACCAGTGCGGTCTTCCCAAGGAAATGGCGCTGGAGCTGTTCAAGCCGTTCGTCATGAAGAAGCTCGTGGATCGCGGGCTCAGCCAGAACATCAAGAGCGCGAAGCGGATGGTGGAACGGGCGCGCCCCGAGGTGTGGGACGTGCTCGAGGAGGTCGTGCACGAGCATCCGGTGATGCTCAATCGCGCGCCGACCCTGCACCGCCTCGGGATCCAGGCGTTCGAGCCCGTCTTGATCGAGGGCAAGGCCATTCAGGTGCACCCGCTGGTCTGCACCGCGTACAACGCGGACTTCGATGGCGACCAGATGGCGGCGCACGTGCCGCTCAGCGCCGCGGCGCAGGCGGAAGCGCGGATCCTGATGCTGTCCGCGTACAACATCCTGTCGCCGGCGTACGGCCGGGCGATCACCTCGCCGACGCGCGACATCGTGTTCGGCTCGTACTACCTGACGCTCGAGGCCGACGGCGCCAAGGGTGAGGGAAAGATCTTCAGCCGTCCGGATGAGGTGATCCTCGCGTACGAGAGCGGGGTCGCGGATCTCCACGCGAAGATCAAGGTCCGGCTCAGCCACGACGGTGAGCTGATCGACACGACCGTCGGGCGCGTCATTTTCAACGAGGCGATCCCCGAGGAACTGCGGTTCATCAACGAGGTCTGCGACCGGAAGATCCTGTCGCAGATCGTGTCGGAGGCGTACAACCGCCTCGGCTCCACGAAGACCGTGCAGCTGCTCGACAGCATCAAGGACCTGGGGTTCCACTACGCCACGGTCAGCGGCAGCGGAATCGCGCTCTCCGACATCGTGATCCCCAAGGAGAAGGAAGAGATCCTCGCCAAGGCGGACAAGGACGTGGACGCGATCGACACGCAGTACCGCCGCGGCTTGATCACCAACGAGGAGCGGTACCTCAAGACCGTGGACGTCTGGACCGAGGCCACGGAGACGATCACGCGGCGGATGCTGAACACGTTCGATCCCTTCAACCCGCTGTACATGATGGCGCAGTCGGGCGCGCGAGGCAACATCCAGCAGATCCGGCAGCTTGCTGGCATGCGCGGGCTCATGACCGACCCCTCCGGGCGGATCATCGAGCTTCCGATCAAGGCCAACTTCCGCGAGGGGTTGACCGTCCTCGAGTACTTCATCAGCACCCACGGTCAGCGCAAGGGGCTCGCGGACACCGCGATCCGGACGTCCGAGTCGGGATACCTGACCCGGCGGCTGGTGGACGTCGCGCAGGACGTGATCGTGCGGGACGAAGACTGCAAGACTACGTCCGGGGTGGAAATGACCCCGATCATGGACGACAGTCAGGTCGTCGTGCCGCTGGCCGACCGGATCACCGGCCGCGTCGCGGCCGAGGACATCATCGCGCCGCGCAGCAAGCGGGTGATCGTGGAAGCCGGCCAGGAGATCGACGAGGCGGCGACCGAGCAGATCGAGGAGGCCGGCATCACGTCGGTGGTAGTCCGCTCAGTGCTGACGTGCAAGACCCGCTACGGCATCTGCGCGAAGTGCTACGGCCGCAACCTGGCGACCGGGAAACTGGTCGAGATCGGCGAGGCCGTAGGGATCATCGCGGCGCAGTCGATCGGCGAACCGGGCACGCAGTTGACGATGCGGACGTTCCACACGGGTGGGGTCGCCGGGTTCGACATCACCCAGGGCCTGCCGCGCGTGGAAGAGCTGTTCGAGGCGCGCCGGCCGAAGGGACAGGCGGTGATCGCCGAGATCGATGGCAAGGCGCACGTCTCCGAGAGCAAGGGGAGCCGGATCATCACGGTCAGCGGCCGCGACGACGAGCGCGAGTACCCGGTCGCGTACGGCGTGCGGCTGCGGATCGCCGACGGCGACAAGGCGTCCGCCGGCGACCAGCTGACCGAGGGGTCAGTCAACCCGCATGACATTCTTCGGATCAAGGGACTGGCGGCCGTGCAGGCCTACCTCGTCCAGGAGATCCAGAGTGTCTACCGGTCGCAGGGCGTGGACATCAACGACAAGCACATCGAGATCATCGTCCGCCAGATGTTGCGGCGCGTGAAGATCGAGGAGCCGGGCGATACGGAGTTCCTGCCCGGCGAACTGGTCGACGTGTTCGCGCTGGAGGGCGAGAACGCGCGGGTGATGGCGTCACGCAAGGAACCGGCGACCGCGCGCCCGGTGCTTCTTGGGATCACCAAGGCGTCGCTCGCGACGGAGAGTTTCCTGTCGGCCGCGAGCTTCCAAGAGACGGCGCGGGTGCTGACCGACGCCGCGACCAAGGGGAAGGTGGACCCGTTGCTCGGTCTGAAGGAGAACGTGATCATCGGTAAGTTGATCCCGGCCGGTACTGGTATGCCGCGATACCGCTCGACGAAGGTGACGGTGGAAGGTCTGGCGTAGCGAGCACGATCGGCGAGTGTGCTCGGTCGTCGACTAAAGTGAGGGCGGGCCCGCGCGCCTGGTGCCGCGCGGGCCCAACGTCTCGCAGGAAGCCGCCTCCGACGGTCTTGACGGCGCAGGACTCGAAGGCGGGCCCGACGGTTCGCGACGCGGTCGCATCGTCGGTGGGGTAGGCGTGTCGTAGTTCAGCAATCCTGTCATGCTAACGGTTCAGCGAAAATGTCACCCCCTGGGCGCTGAGCTCTTTGCGGCGAGCGATCTGAGCGTATTGCCTCCAGGG
>DATGJN010000101.1 GCA_035295165.1 bacterium | reverse complement strand
GGCATCGGGCGGCCTCGTTCGCGCCGGCGGTCGGGCCGGCGCGTTCGCAAATCCTGACAGTCCTTGGACGTACCCGGACGTCGTTCCTCCCGCTCCTCCCCCGTCTCGCGTACGGCGGCGCGCGTACGCCGCGGACGTGCGCCCGCCGAGCGGCACCGCCGGCGCCGCGAAAGCGCCGCGCCGGATCGGCCGATGGCCGGTCCGGCGCGGGTGGATCGCCGGGGCACGCCCGCGGCGCCGTCACTGACCCGACGGCATCTCCCCGAGCGCCACCGTCACGTACTCAGTGTGGCCCTGGCGCATCACGAGCAGCAGCACCTTCGACCCGATCTTCTGGTTGTGGATGTACGTCACGAGCGCGCTCGGGTCCGCCGTGCGCTGTCCGGCGGCCTGCACGATCACATCGCCGCGCTGGAGGCCCGCGGCCGCGGCGGGGCTGTTCGACGCCACCTCCGCGATGAGCGCGCCCTTCGTGTCTGCAGGCAGGTTGAGCTGGGCCGCCAGATCCGGGGTCACCGGCTGCAGGTACACCCCGAGGTACGGCCGCGAGACGTGGCCGGCCGAAATGAGCTGGGTCATAATGCCCTTGGCCGTGTTGATCGGGATCGAGAACCCGATGCCCTGCGCGTTCTCAAACTTCGCGCTGTTGATGCCGATGACCCGGCCGTCCGTGTCGACGAGGGGCCCGCCGCTGTTTCCGGGGTTGATCGGCGCGTCGGTCTGGATGAATGTCTCCTCCGGACCCCCCGGGAGGGTCCGGCCCATCGCGCTGATGACCCCGGCGGTCACCGTGAAGTTCAGCCCGTAGGGATTGCCGATCGCGATCGCCCAGTCTCCCGGCTGGAGCGCCGATGAGTCGCCGAGCGGGGCCGCGGGGAGCGACGTGGCCGGAATCTTCACGACGGCGAGGTCGGTCGCCGTGTCGCTGCCGACCACGCGGCCTTTGAACGTCCGCCCGTCGAGCAGGGTGACCGTGAGCTGTTGCGCGCCGTCGACGACGTGCGCGTTCGTTAGGATGTACCCGTCCTGGCTCACGATCACGCCGGACCCGATCGCCTGCTGCTGAATCGGGCCGGACGGCATGCCGAAGAACGGCGAGAACTGCTGGCCCATCGGATGTTGCACGGACTGCTGCGTGCTGATGTTCACGACCGCGGGGCGGACGCGCGCCACCGCGGCCACAAACGGGCTCCGCAGCCCGCCCGGTGCCGGTGCCGGCGAGGCCGCCGGGGCGATCGCGGCCTCCACCAGATGCGGGGCGGCGTAGGACGACACTGCGGCCCCGACCCCACCGCTCAACACCGCGACCAACACGACGACCACGGCGAGTTCGACATAGCGTAGTCTGACCATCCGTGTTCCCCCTCGGGTCCCGAGATTCGGAGCGCGGACCACGTGGTCCGGGACCCTGCTGTCACTCGACACCGTCCGGCTCCGGGGGAGGCATCTCCCGGATCCCCACGGTACACGTTTGACATTACGGGCGCATGACACGGGCGGTTTTGGCGCAGTCCCCCCGCCGGCCCCTGTGCGGCGGGCGGGGCCGAGTCGGTCGGACAGCGGTTCCCGGTCACTCCGGAGGGTCCCGCCGATCGTACTCGGGCAACGAGAAACGTTCGCGCTCGGGGTGACGAAGCACGGCGAACGGGGGCCACGCCCCGCGACGCGCGGCTACCGGGGTGCGTCTGGTCCGAGCAGCAACACGGGGTGCTCGAGCAACCGTTTGACCTCGGCGAGGAACGCGGCGGCGCCCACGCCGTCCGTGACCCGATGGTCGACGGACACGGTCAGCGACATGATCGGCCTCGCGACGATCTCGCCCTCGCGCACCACCGCGCGATCCTCGATGCGCCCGACCGCGAGAATCCCGGCCTGGGGGGCGTTGATGATGGCCGAGAACTGCGTCACGTCGAACATCCCGAGGTTGCTGACCGAAAAGGTCGCCCCGGCGAACTCGTCCTGTCGAAGGCGGCGCTGGCGCGCGCCCTCCGCGAGACGGCGCGCCTCCTTGCCGAGCGTGAGCAGCGGCAGACGGTCGGCGTCCCGCAGCACCGGCACGACGAGGCCGTCCGGCACCGCGACCATCACGCCGAGGTGAATACGCCGGAACCGCCGCACCGTGTCCGGCGACGCGAGCGTGGCATTCAACTCGGGGCGGGCGCGCAACGCGAGGGCCGCGGCCTTGAGGATCAGATCGTTGATCGAGAGTGTCGCGGCGGCCTCGCCGTACGCCTCCTTGAGCTGCGCCCGCAGGTCGAGCGCGCGGCGCATCTCCACCTCTGCGCTCACGTAGAAATGCGGGACCGTTTGCTTGCTCTGGGCCACGCTGCGCGCGATCGCCTGCCGCATGCGGGACAGCGCGACGTCTTCGTACTCGGCGGCGTCCGGCGCCGCCGCGCCCCTCGTCGCGGAGCCGGGTGATGCGCCGGCGGGCGCGAGCGCCGCTTCGATGTCGCGCTCGACGATCCGGCCGCCCGGTCCGGTTCCCGTGACCCGAGACAGATCCACGCCGCGCTCCGCCGCGAGCCGCCGGGCGAGCGGCGACACCTTCAATCGCTCCCCGGA
>DATGJN010000100.1 GCA_035295165.1 bacterium | reverse complement strand
GGGAACGGTGGGAATGGTGGCAACCAGAACGGGGGCGGCAGCGGCGGTGGTGGTGGCGGCGGGCAGGGCGGCAACGGCGGCCACGGAAACCACTAGTTGACGCAACGTTAAGCTAGCTCGAAAGAACGGGCAAGGAGGGGGCGAGGGCACGATCCTCGCCCCCTCCAATTTGCACGCGCGCACGATACCTCCGCCACTTCCACGCCCGGCGCCTAGTTACTTTGGGCCTCCGGTCGTCATGGGCCCGCGCGGAAGCATCTGGCGTGTCCTCGACGTTGGGCGCGGCGGCCCTTTGTATACCCTTGCAGGGAGCCGTCATTGACGTCGAGTCGCGGGTCTGCTCGGCCGTCCCGTCGTCAGGTGCTGGTCCTGTTGCCTCGATGGCGTGGATCAACAAGTGATGTAATAGAAAGGCCGTGCCCTCCCGAAAGCGGAAAACCATTGGACGAGGGTTCAATCTCGCACAATGGAGGGCGGGCACAGCCGTGCAATACATCGGGTTTGATATTCACAAGCGGTATACCTTCTACACACAGATCGATGCCACGGGGCAGATCCGGCGACAGGGCAATCTGACCAACAAGCGCGACGCGGTGGCACGTTGCATGGTCCCGTAGAGGACCCGCCAAGTGATTGGGACCCCGACTCGGATCACATGGTGTGCTCTACAGGGGCACGGATAGATGAATGACCTCGGGTCGCAACAGAGCTCCGAGTTGACGAGTAGACGGGACTACTCGAAAACGCGGGGAGAGATTGACAGACACGGCCTTTCCATAGATGCACATTGAGAGCAGGCGCCGTGTCCGGCATGACCAATGGCCTCGTCGACTTGGCGCGACGTGTGCACAAAACCATGGAAGCCAACGGCGAGATGGCCCGAATTCACAACCGCATGCGAGTCCCTCTTGAAGAGACGGGTTGGCCGGTCTGGTTCGGCGAAACTGATGGCGACCCCAAAGCCCCCCTGAGCCCCGCACGCGAGGGGTGCTTCGAATGTGGCCGGTGAGCCACAGGGTGAACAAGTCGGCGAACAACGGGCCTGACTTCTTGGTAGCGGTCGGCCAACGAGAACAAAGCGATCTCGCCTTACAGTAATGGTAACAGTGATTCATCCCACGAGTCCTATTCATCGGATATTCACAGGACAGTCATCTCCTCCAAGCGGACAGCCGCCGGTCGTCATAGACGAGACGCTGCGCAAACTATGAGAGCGGATGCCACAGGACTCTTGGGAATTGCTGGGATGGGCTGCAGAGGGAGCGCCGGGGTTGCCACGCGACAACCGGTGGGCCTCGATGGCGTGCGGCGGCGGTCTACTCGCCTAACACCGCAGGGGTTTCCACTCGCTGGACGGAAGAGCGATCGGTCCTTCAGTTTTGCGGACGGCACGAATTTTGGGTAGCCTTGAAACAAACGTTGGGTCTGTGAGTCGGCGTATCCGCTTCATGGGTTCTGCTGAAGAGGTGCGAGATGTCCACTCCTCAGCTTGATCGCCCACTTTCCGTTCTTCCGCGCGGTCTTTCTCCGTGGGTGTACGCTGCGATCGCACTCGTCGCATACGCCTTGAACGACCTCGTCGCGCTCCTTACCTTGGGCTCAAAAGGGATGATAGGTCAATTGTTTGTGCTGCCCAATACTCAAGTGCGCAACTTCCTCCTGGTGACTTTTCACCTTGTCCACGCGTACGTCATCTTCCCGGCGCTTATGGCGTTCTGTTCGTGGATGGATCGTGCTCCTGGATTGCTCATCCAGCGTCTTATCGAGACAGGCGTGGTTGAAGGGAAATCTGACGCCGCGCATGGCAAGCTCGAAACGTACCAAGTCTACCGCCTCGGGAAAGGGTCCTGGTTCGCTCTGTATCTTGTCGGTGTCGGTCTTGCGCTCATCGGGGCGCTCTCGCTGCAGTTCAATCCTCCGCAGTTGCCCGCCGCCGATCTCGCGTTCGTTCAACTTCATGTCCCCATGACGTTCGTGCTGTTGCTAGCGTTGTGGTTGACTGCCTGCATGATCGTGGAGGCGACCACGGTCCTGCGAACGATCTTTGCGCAGCGGACGCTGCGACTTCACCCGTTCGACCCAGACCGCGTCTGTGGCCTTGGACCGCTGAAACAATATGCTCAACGCCTGCTCTACCTCATCATCATCGTGGGCGTGGACTTGATGATGGCAACCGAAACCGCAATTCTGAAGGGAAATTTTGCAAGCGATCGGATCTTGCACGTCTACCTGGGGATCTACCCCGTCTTAGCTCCCGTGTGTTTCTTCTGGACGCTGTGGTACGCGCACATGGCCATGGTGCGGGAACGAGCCAGGATATTCGAGTCCATGATTCCCGTATCTTTTGTGTTCGATCCTGCTGGCAGCTCCGTTTCGACGAGAGCACAGCTTGCGAAATTCAAGGAGACGTGGGAATGGCATAGGCTGATGAAAGAGTTTCCGGTTTGGCCGTTCGACGCCGGCAGCCTGCGGGACGTTGTGGCGGTTGCGGTTATTCCGGGTCTCGCCGAGCTCGCACGCCTGTTTCTCTTTCGTCACTGACCCTGACACTGAGTGGGGGTTGAGGGTTCCCACACCGCAGACAACCCGCCCGGAGGGGTGCGGTGGCGGGTATCCTTAGAGACGTTCTAAAGGAGGCACCCGATGAGGACGTCCGGGTACATCAACAGCGAGGAACTGGCTCGTCGTTTGCTGGGCCACGACAGGCGTCCGGAGTACGGTGTGACTGGCATGAGCTGCCCGAGTCCCTCTGCGCCGGCCGATGACACAGCGTGGTAGTTGAATCGACGCGTGCACCCAGCACGAGCCACTCCTGCGGGTCTGCCCGCGCAGGCATCGTCGCGACGAAAACGGAGAGCGTCAGGACGACCAAATAAAGTACCGACGTCCTGCTTGTGCGTACGCTCAACTGCGCCACCGGAACATCTAGGTCTGCACGCCAGCGCCAGTAATGGATCTTGCCACAAAAGTTCCGAAGGCACCTCACATCCGGAACTCGTAGCCGCTGCCTCGCTCGTCCTCAGGTACCTCGGGATTTATTCAGATTCGGGGTCCACAAGGTTCTGTGCGCGCCCCTTGCGGTACAGGCTAGATGCGTCAACTGCCAGGAATGACCCTTCCGGTCAGCGGCCTTCGCGCGTCGCGTAATCGCGATCACGGGTGCGCGGCCGATTCCGTAGAAGATGTTCGGCGCTACGCCGGTCACGCTCTCGATACGGTCTCGTTCCAGGAGTCGTTGGCGGATAACGCGCTTGGCTCCATTGCGGAAGAGCGCCCCCTGTGGGAGGACGACCGCAACGCGCCTGTACCCACCGCCATCGAGGTCACCACGTGTTGGACACGGGCGTCGTCGCCGCTGCTCTCCGTTCGAAGTACAGCCGTATCTAACCGGTTCCCCTCGACGAGCCGATCGGATGAGCTGATTTGACGATCGGATTTGCACACGGACGAGGGTGAGTTGGAATTCGTGGAAGCCTCATTCTTATGATACTGGTCTCTTCCCCCGGGTGCGGGCAAGGCTTGGCTACACCCGCTAACTGCTAACTGCGGTCGTCTGTCCCGGCATATTTGGATTCCCACACGCCTATTCGAAAAGCCGCGCAGGATTCTCCAATGGATAGTGGGCGCTTGCGCTACATGAACGCAATACTGGAACCGCACGTGGAGTGTGACTGCGGTCGCGTGGACCACGCGGGAAGGGGGTGAGGGCGCACCGGGCTGGCAGGATACGTGACCGCGCAGGTTGCGCGATCCCCGGGTGTCCGGAAG
>DATGJN010000099.1 GCA_035295165.1 bacterium | reverse complement strand
CTTTCCCTCCAGGCAAGAGCTCATCAAGACCATCTTGCGTGCCATCGCCGAGTACAATGTCGATGCCAAACCGTTCGCGTGGACCTACACGGGAGATCCGCTCCGTGTTATGTAACCGTACTTTCAGGACGCTACACTAGTCACTGTTCGTTCGTTTCGGCATCGTGCTCCACGGCAACTTCGGCGGTAGCTTCGACACGTCGCTGGTCCCTGGCCGGGTGGCAGGTCGAACAGATCCAATGAGTTCGCGCCGGTGGCATCCAGAACTTGAGACCCTTACACGCATGACACGGCGTCTTCGGTAGGGCCGGTGAGACAAGCATCGTCACCGTGGTACGACTGGCGCGAGGATCAGTAACGTGCATCTCGTGCTCCGTTAGGTGGAAGAGACGAGGTGCACGCGGTGGGGGGAAACCGACAGTTATCCCTGTGTCGTGAGTTGAACCAGGCATTCCGTTGGGTGCACCCATAGGGCGCGGTCGTCTCGCAGGCTGTTACGGTCTGTACGTTGTTGGTCTCTTTCACGACCTTGACACAGCTGAGCACGCAGCCGAAACCTTGGGAGCCTGCGGCGTCGAATACAGGGTGTGCACGAGAAAGATCGCACCCTCAAAGGAAGGGACGTGTCCACCCCACAGCGATTTGACTACCTATGTCGCGGGGACCGGAGCTCGCGGTCGGCGCGGGCGCACGCCCGGTCTTGCTGGTCGCGCTCGACGAACCGGTAGAAATGGCTCAACTGACCCGCGCCGGTCTTTTCGTGATAGACAAATCCCCACCGCGCCGTTTCGAAAGCGTCAAAGAACCTGTCCCACGTGATGCGCTGAAACGCAGCTTTGATGCGGTACTCCGGGAAGTCAACACGAAGGCCGGTGATGCGTCCACGCGCTCTCCCGAGGGCCGCGGGCCTGCCCCCCCGCCGCTCCGCCCACCGCCTAATCTCTTCATGGTCCACAGTATATCTCGACTCGTCCGGCATGACCGTACTCCCGTCCATCGATCGCTCGAACGTTTCGTCGTCCGATGTTTACCGCGGTACGAGTTTATCCGCTGCGGTTGCCACTAAACGCCGCAGCGCGCCCCTCACCACCGCCATTGATCGGTGAAGTGTACCGAAAAAGTGACCGGCGAACCGGTGAATCGCGCTACCCGAGACCGACCCCCGGCGCAGCCGGGAACCCGCAGGTTGGCCGCCCGCAAGGTATCGTTGAGGGGTTGCGGGGAAATCCTTGAGCAGGACGGTGGCATGTGCCTTGCGCGCCAGTCGGCAGATGGGAGATGCAGTATGCGACCGATCTGGTCGGGCAGCCTCGCGTTTGGTCTGCTGACGATTCCGCGCCTGCGCATTCGCACCGTGGTGCCGTGTGCCGTGCACTCAGTCGACAGCTCGTCGGTGAGCGTGCGCATGAGCGCTCGGCCGTATCCAGGGGCCCATGTCCGAGGCGGTCGCCACCGACCGCGATCACGCACGACGATCGTGATATCTTGATCTCGGGCTGTGCCTTCGACCTCGAGCACCTTGGGGTCCAGCGCGTACGCATGCTCGACGACGTTCATGCATGCCTCAGAACAGGCCACAACGATCTCGGCGGCCTCGTCCTGGGTCGCGCGGGCTTGACGCAACCAGGCGCCCAGCACCGATCGCAGACCCGCAACCACGTTCAGTTCGGCCAGGAGCTCGAGCCGGAAGTGGTCCTGTAAGAGCGGGGTGACACGCAGCGCGAGCAACGCGATGTCATCGTGACCGAGTTCGCCGGGCTGCATCACGTGCAAGAGGTGATCGCAAAGGGCCTCCGGGTCGGTCTTCGCCTCCGCGGCCACGGTCTCAAGGCGATCCAGTCCCTCTTGACTCGGCGCGGCGCGCCCCTCGACGAGCCCGTCAGTAAATAGAATCAACGTTGATTCTGCCGCCAACGTGGCCACTGCCTCCTCGTACGGCGTGGTAAGCACCGTGCCCAGCGGACTATTGGGTCGCCCTCGCAAGTAGGTCGTCACGCCAGTTGCGGACACGACCAGCGGCGCGGGGTGTCCCGCGTTCACGAACGCGAGACGTCCCGTGTCAATCTCGAATTCCGCGTAGATCATCGTCGCCATCTGATGCTCGTGCGCGAGCAGACGGTCTAGGCGTTGTACGACCTCTGCTGGGGGGTGTCCCTCGAACGCATATGCCCGGAGCGCGTGTCTCAACTCCCCCATCGTCGCGGCCGCTTGGATCCCGTGCCCTACCACGTCTCCCATGCATACCCCGATGCGGTTGCCCCTCAACGGGATCACATCGTACCAATCGCCACCGATCTCGACCTCCGCGTTCCCCGGTACATATGAGCGGCGACCACCACGCCGGGCACGACAGAGAACACACCCGGCAGCAAACAGCGTTGGAGCGCATCGGCAATGCCGCGCCCCGTGGTGAGTTCTCTTTCTATTTGACGCCTCCGTCGCACTTCGTGCGTGGTCTCGGTGCAGACCACAAGGACGCCACCCGTGCCGCCGCCCACCGCCGCGACGGGGCTCATGGTCAGCGTGAAATAGCAGTACCCTGCGAGCGCGGTCGTGCCATCGCTCGGGAGCGGCACGTCGATGCCAGCGAAGGCGTCTCCCGTGCGACATACCCGGTCGAGCAGAGGAATCAAGATGGGAGCCGCGGCTGGCAAGACCTCGTCGATCCTTTGACCGTGCACGGGGTGTTCGGAGGGAAAGGTTTCGAGCCACCGATCATTCGCGATCCGAACCCGGTACCGCGGGGTCCACAGCAAAGCGATGGTGGCCGGGGTCCGCGCGACCACCTCCGCGAGGATCGCGTACTCTTGGGCGAATTCGTCCGCGCGTGCCATGCGCCTCGGACACCTCCTGGTCAACGATGCTGTGCACGATCAAACGCAACTCCCATCATTACCGCTTGCGATGCCCGCTACTGCGCTCAAGTGGCGGAGCATCTTGGTCTGTGAACCGCTGTCTGAACCGGAATACGAACACTAGTCGGCGCTTCGGGGCTGCGGCATACGGCTCCTTCGCCGCGCTCCGCAGCCTCCCGAGAACATGTTGCATGCCCAATCCCGCGGAAACAAGAGGTCTTCCGGAGGTATTCCCGGTTCGGCCGACGTGAAACACTGCCGAAGGCCGCGTACGGAGCACCCTCCTGCGAACGATGGTGCGCTTTCCGTTCGGCTGAACCGCATCCTCCAGGTGGTTGTGTTTGACCCACCACGCCTGAAGGGACGGACGCAGCGTTTACCGGCCTACGTGCCGGGTACGTCCCGAGTGAGTATCGCGCGTGGCCGCGGCTCACCGTCCGCATCTCGAAACGGGCGGCAGCTATCTCCGATAACCGCGGGGAGGAGTATGCCAATGTCGGTCGTGCCAGACGTGCAACGAGCGCGTCGACAGCTTAGGTGTCTCGATGCCGGCTATGCCGGCGCCGAAGACAAGGTCCAGGTGTGGAACGGCATCCAAGCGAAACTGCGTGAGTTGCAGATGCTCCACCAACTCCTCCCCGCGGCGCTTCGAGAGAAGAGTTGGCTTCTCGGGATCGAGCGGTACGATCAATGGACCACGGGCAAGGCCGACGGGGAAGCGGCTCTTCAGGCACGGTAACCCAAAGGCGACTCTAGCGACTCGCCTATGCTTTCGGCAATAGGAAGCAGCAAGGGGATGGGCAGTTGTTACCCCGCCTAGCCGATCCCGTCCATCGCGCTCGCGGCCCATCCTGGTCCATCGGCCACTGGCCCGGCCTGGGGTGTTTTTGAACGCCCACCTCGATCTCGATTTCGCCACCGTTCGGTGCCCGGGCGTCCGCCCCTGGCCCGCAATAAGGAGATGCGTCGGCGCGACCGGGGGCCCAAGCCACCGAGCCCCGCCCGATAGTGTTACCGCGGCGACATCCTGCGGTAGTGCCGCCCGGGCGAGCCAGCCGGCGGACTCTCCGCGAGCGGACCCGTAGGCTACTATGCGATCAACACTGCGGAACGTGGCCTGACGGTCTCTCCGGCGGATCTGCAGGCGGAACAATTTCGGGTGTCGACGGACCAGGGTCGGTCGGTGGATCGGTGGGAGTTCAATCTCAGGCCCCGGCGATGGATGCGTCGGGGCTCGCGGGGCGGCTCAATCTCCGACCGTCGTGGACGACCAACCTCCGAACGAATCCAAACCAACGCGCCCGCACCAGCGCGCCTGTCGTCGGCGTTTGCCTTAAGATCACGAAGATCACGCGTTTCCACCCATGCGCCTCATGAGCGCAGCACGATGCACGTCCCGACAGGTACGGCGCCGTACTGCCTGTTTGCCCAGAGGTTCGGAGTGCAAACGCAATCGTCGCATCTCGCTGTGTTTGACTGATGAACAAAGCAGTTACGCTTCCTTGACCCTCGGGTAAAACTGTGACGAGCACTCGGTTGAGCAGCCGAGTAATTCACGCGCAGTATGGGGAGAGCGAGCCTATGAATCGAACTGTCGAGACATCCAACGTCGAGAACGAATCGTTGGACGCCCAGAACAGTCGGCCAAGCGACAACGCGGTCGTACCGACAAAGCGCGGATCGGGGAGGCTATCCGAGGCCGAGGCTAAGGTCCTTTTTGTGAAACTCCGTGAGACGAACGATCCAGCCACCCGTGAGCAACTCATCCTAGTCCATCAGTACCTGGCCATGTATTTCGCGCGTCGGTTCCGCGATCGTGGTGAGCCAATAGAAGACCTCACCCAGGTCGCACAAATCGGGCTCATCAACGCCGTGGACCGATATGACCACACTCGAGGCATACGGTTTGGAACGTATGCGGCCGTGACCATCATAGGAGAACTGCGACGATACTTCAGGGACAAGGTTTGGGCCATTCATATTCCTCGACGGCACCGAGAATTGAACTACCGCTTAATGCACGCCGTCGAGGAGCTGCGCCAGTTGCAGGGCCAGTCTCCGAGCGTCGAAGAGCTTGCGCAACACGTCGGCGTTCCGTTCGATGTCGCGATGGAGGCCCTAGATGCGTCACGTGCATATGCCCCGGTCTCGCTCGACGAAGATATCGTCGACGGAACATCTGAGGACTCCGTCCAACGGATCGAGCAGATTGGCGGCGACGATCCGGCGATCGCTCGCACCGACGATCTCCTTGCCTTGAAACAGGCGTGGGCCCGGTTGCCTGAGAGCGAACGGACCATCTTGACAATGCGATTTCAGCAAGAGTTGCCACAGCAGCAGATCGCGCAGCTATTCCAAGTATCACAGATGCAAATATCCAGGGTTCAGCGTCGCGCATTGTGGCGCCTGCGGGCTTTGATCGGCGAGTAGCGTCTCCTCGCGGACCCGCGACGAACACAATCATTCGAGGGTCCTCCCGCACGAAAGTTCGTACCGAACAGAATGGAGCGGGATGTCTGAGAGTTGCGTGTGGGTGCCCACACCGCGCGGCTCCGCGACCCAACGCCTCCCCCGACGGCCGGGTGTCCCCGGCGCCTGCGCGCTGGCGCGTGAGTCGCAGCCCCTGGTGCGTCGGCTTTCACGGGGAGCCCACAAAGATCGACAGATAGCCTCGGTGACGCCCTCCCCGGCTACCGCCTCCGACGACCGGATCGCGCAAAATCGGCAGGGAGGAGCGCCGAAAATTCGACACGCTGCGGCAATTAGGTTCCGAGTGCCTCACAGCCGTCCACTGCCATCCATCCCACAATTGAAAACGGAAGCCGCGGTGGACATGGGGCCGAGAAAGCAGTAAGCTTGGAATTCGAGGGAAAACAATAAGTTGGCAACCATGACCAAACGGTGGAAGTTCGAGTTCGAGCTGGAACCTTCAACCATCGCGAACGTGCGACGGCAGATCGGCCAAATCATCGAAAACGAGGGCGGCGCTCCTGAAGTGGAAGCTGAAATAGAGGTGGCCGTAGGCGAGATCCTACTAAACGCCAGCCATCACGCCTACCACGGTCGTTCGGGCCCGCTGCAAATCGAAGTTTCCCTTGACCACGGTAGACTGGAGATCCTCATCCATGATCACGGAGCACCCCTCACAACCCCCCCGACGATTCCTCGCAGCCGCCCGATCAGGGTATCTGAGGGCATGGGTCTCTATATGGTTGGTCGGTTGATGGACGAGGCTGAAATCATTCATCCGGCCAAGGACGCGCGCGGCACCGCCGTCCGTCTCGTTAAGAACCTCCATTTGTCGCCTTCCCCCGAGGACGACGACGCAGACGAACCTCTCGACGGGACCTGAACTTTTGGCTACCAGCAGGGAGGGAATGCGCCCGCGACTGGGACCGCCGCAGCCTCCGAAGTGGTCGGGGGCGGCCAGACAGGCCGCCCCCGGGCTTTCGCTCGCGTACTACGAATCGCGCCGCCTGTCCGCAGTTCGAACAATCCCAAACGGCCCCGCCGACCGCGCGATATAGCGACGACTGGCACAGCAATCATCAGTACCTACCTGACCGACTGGCTCGGTTGGCTGGCTGCGCCTGCTGATACGGCCGAGTTTCGGCGAACGCAGCAACCCGTGACGAGAACCTGCGACGACGATTTCTAGCGCGAAGTCCCCGAGCGAACGTGATGTTTTCGCGTCCGACCGCGGCGCCCCGCAGCCGATGGACGATTTTGCACGAAGGATACGCTCGTCGGTTGGTGCCTTCAATCCCAGGCCTACCGCTCTTCACGGTCGCTCCGGGTTCTCCGCTACGTGACCAGCGATCTGACCAGGTCGACCTGCGAGATAGCGCCGGGACTAGCGGCCGACACCGAACAAGAAGAGCAGCAGGATCAGGCCCAGTGGTGCCCCAAGTAACCAGAGCAGAATCAACACCATGGTGTCCCACCTCCTCAATGTGCCTGCCGTCGCTGCACTTGAGACGGTCAGCGCGTCGGCCGTGGCCGCGTGTCGCGCGTTCGATAGTAGGTAAAGGTCATGGGCTCACCCGACGCGAGCCACCCACCAACTACGCTGCCCATCAACCCCACCAACAGGCCCGTGACCGCAGCCAGTGCGCCGTTACGCGCAACCATGGCCGCATTTGGATCCGTCGCCGTCACCGCGGACAGTACCCACGTCGGCGATCCCATGAGCGCGCCATACCACCCGCCGAAGGCGTTCCCAGCCCCTAGTGACAGAAACAGTAAGAGCAGCGGCACGGTGACGAGCCAGGTGAGCGCGCCATGCAACATCGCCGGCTCAGAGCGTCGGATCCCCGCGATCTTGCCTGCAACCCATCCACCGAGCGCAGCCGATAGGAACGCGCCGAAGATTGCAAACACGAGCGCCCCTCGCGAAACATCACCCCATCGCACGATCTGACCCGCTGCACCCAGCTGATGCGCGCCGACGGCGACGGACACCAGCCCGAACACGAGTGCGAGTGCCAGCGCGGATAGTACCCCCACCCAGACCGCGCTCCAATAGACGGGCCATGCGGTCCACTCGCGACCCTCCGCGAGGTCCACCGTCTCAACACCGTCCACACGCATGCTCGATTCCACCACCCTCCGCGGCGACTATTCGTGGAACTCTCCGCTAGCTCTTGCCCCCGTCATGCCCGCGTCTGTCGACTACGATTCTTTCGTGTGCCGCAGGCACCTGACCAGCAAGGCGGGTCACCCGTGGTGACCCGCCCGCTCGATCATTCCACGTCATCCCCGGCGTTTAAGGAAACATCGAAATCGTGACGACCGCCCCGCGAACTGAGACGACGGCTTGGTCGGAATCCGTTTGTCCGCACTATGCCTCGGCGTCGCCGGCTTGCCCGTTGATAGCCTCGGACAAGTCTGTGAGCACCTCGTCGGCCTTCTTTTCTTCCTCCAACGTTTGACGCAGCAGCTTCATCGCTTCCTGGTCGCCCAGGGTTTCGGCGTACGCGATCACGCTGCCGTAGCCAGCCATCTCGTAATGCTCAACGCGCTGGGCGGCAGAGATCAGCCCCGCGTCTTTCACAGCGGGGGCGGCGTCTTCCTCAATCCTCTCTGCGCCTTCCTCCAAGACGCCCTCCATGCCACGGCACTTCTTCCCCTTGCCGCTCGTCCCGAGGCTCTCGAAGATCTGCTCAAGCCGGCGGACCTGCTCCATCGTTTCCGCTAGGTGGTGGCGCAACGCTTGCTTGAACTCTTCCGACGCGGCGGCGCGGACCACTCGTGGGAGCGCCTTGGTGATCTGTTGTTCCGCGCTGTACAGGTCCTTCAGTTCGTCCAGGAACAAATCGTGAAGCGAGCCGAGCTTGTGGTCCGACCGGACCCCGCTCCCCGTCGCGCGCCCCCGTCCCCGTGTTATCGGCCTTGGCATCTCGTTACCTCCCAGTCCGAATGCGGGCGTGAGCAGCGATTCAGCCGCCGCCCGCACCTGTTGATGCTGCCGCCGCTACTCGCGGCCGCCCTGGCTGCCCCGCTCGGTTCCACGCGGCCTGTCGCGATCGCCGCCCTCTCCTCGCCCGCTGCCGTGACTCTGGCCGCCGCGATCGCTCCCCCCGTGGCCGCCCTGGCCGCCTCGCTCCTGTCCCCCCGGCGTCCCACGGTCATGACCTTCCCCTTGCCCGTTGCTGCGCCCCTCACCAGTACGCTCGCTCCCCCCATGACCGCCCTGACCTCCCCGCTCGATCGCGCGGTCACGATCTTCCTCCTGTCCGCTACTGTGCCCGCCCGATTGGCCGCCTTGACTCTCGTCCATGCACTGCGATTCCATGGCTACACCTCCACGTCGTTGGCCGATCGCTGTATGTGTTTCCTATCATGCTCAGATCAAACCGGCTCGTGAGGCGCTGCCGATCAGATCCGATTATCGATCTGTACCCGGGGAAAACGGTTGGTGACGGTTTGGACCAACACGCTTTGGGGAGGGAATGACGATGGCGAAATACGGAAAGGTGGCACATGCGAAAGTCGAGCGCGCGTTGCACGAAGAGAAACGGGGTCACCTCCGCAGCGGCCGTACGGGCCAGAAAGTCACGAGCCGCGAGCAGGCCATCGCGATTGGGCTCTCTGAGGCCCGCAAGACTCGAGCGAAGGTGCCCCCGGCACGGAGGCGCAGGTCGAGCGCCAAGAAGCGTTAGGCTCCGTCCAGGCCACCCCCTGACGCCGGTCTCGGCCTCCATGCACTGGCCCGACTTGGGGCATCCCACAGGCGTCGCGCTCACCGACGCGCCTCTGCGGGGACTATCGACATTATTGATCGCTGTATAAGTAAAGTCCTACTTTAACTCGATTATGCATTTTGGCTCTTCAGGAAATCGAGTGAGTAACTGAGGCGGGATGCGCTATGCTCTTGCCCAGAGAAGAGGGGGCAGAGCGATGCGCGACGTGGAGTTGTTCGCGACGATCTTGGGCCTGACACCACCGTGGAAAGTGGTGGCGGTGGACGTGGACGTCAAAGGCGAGCAGGTCACGGTGACAGTGGACCCCGGCCCGGGCCCGTTCTCGTGTCCGGAGCGTCCGGCGGTCTCGCCGGGTACGATCGCAACCCGCGGCGGTGGCGGCACCTGGACACGTGTCAGCTGCAGACGTGGATTGAGGCGGAGATCCCCCGCGTGCAGTGTCCGCAGCATGGCGTCAAACAGATCGCGATCCCCTGGGACGAACCGGGGAGCCAGTTCACCCTCATCTTTGAGCGGCTCGCCGTCGACTTTCTCCGGGAATGCTCGGTCACCGGCGCAGCCGCCCTACTCCGGATCCGTTGGGACAAAACGTGGGGCATCAAGGCCCGGGCAGTCAGGCGCGGGCTGGCGCGCCGGACCGCGGAGCCGATCCCGCAGCTGGGCGTCGATGAGAAGGCGATCACCAAGGGCCACCGCTATTTGACCGTCGTCGCGGACTTGCAGCGCCAACGGGTGCTCTTCCTGAACGACGATCGCACCGCGGAGAGCCCGGATGCGTTCTGGCCGACCTGCACCCCCCACGCAGCGCGACAACATCGAGGCCGTGGCCATGGACATGTGGGAGCCGCATATCCAGTCGGTTCGCACACACCTGCCGCACGGGGGTGCGAAGATCGTCTTTGACAAGTTTCACATCGTCAAGCATCTGCATGAGGCGGTCGACAAGGTACGGCGAACCGAGCACCGCGTGCTATTGCGCCAGGCTGACCAGCGGCTCGGAGGCGCTCATCGAAGGACTCGCGCTGCAAATTGATTGCGGTTCCGGAGGTATGGTCATGCTCGCACGTGATTTTTCCGTAACCTGTTAGTACTACAACGAGACTTTGCGGTGGAAGCTCGCAGCAGCGGATATTCTGGCGTTGATCTGCGTACAATTGTACGGTGCTTGGCCCAGTCTGATCGCGGTTTCTGCCCCGTAGAAGGCCAGATCCCTGGTATCCGGAGGGCCGGACCTGATCGATGGTACGGATGTCTCGTTGTAGTATTAGAGGATGTGGTTTCGCGCCACGTCCCCCATGAACCCGCGACAGGGAGCCTCACTACGTACACCCCACCCCTCAGCGAGAGACGGTTCAATCAAACTCCTCAGACCACATGCCTCGGCGGTCTGAGGCGGAGCCTCATTAGACGTTTACTACTGGCCGCTTCGCCGAATCGGTGTGGTCGTTGATACGTCGAACAACAAGATCGTCGCGCTCATCGTAAGCATGGACGATGGCTACCGAACCGACAAAGGCATCGGCGTAGGCGTGGGCGTGGACACAGTACGCAGCGCGTATGGTATGGAAGATGGACCCGATACCAGCAGAGACGGCAGTGTGCTAGTCTACGATGGGTTAGGAGTAGCGGTTTTGCTGGATGCGGCCGGGCCGTTGGCCGGTCATGTATCTGAGATCTATGTCTTTGTACCGGGGCAGTACAAGACGATCTTTCAACAGATGCCCAGTCGGCCGGGGAGTAAGCTCACCGGGCAGCCACGGTAGGAGCTTTCGCGTGCATGTCCTGCTGGCCGCCGCACGGTACCTGGTTCCACAGCTACGGCGTGTCGACGATCGGCAACGACACTCCAAGACGGGCCGTCGTCCCCGCGGGTGTGTCGTTTCGACCTCGACAGTTCCCACCGAGGCCTTCATCACACCAAGCCCGTGACCGCCCCATCCTTCGTTCGACCCGGTCGCCACCTCCCGCTGTCTGCCACGTCGATGCGAAGCATCGATTCGCCTCGTCGCACGGCAATGTGCAGGGCTACCGTGGCAAGTTTGAAAGCCCAGTGATTGGAAATAGACCCGTCAGGAACGGCACACTGCGAGCCTGGTTCGACAAGGAGGACAGGGATGGCGTGTGTTCACCAGATCCACAGAAGCGTGGCGGTCGCGGCGTGTCTTTGCCTGTTGGGCAGCCTCGTGCTTCCAAGTGTGTCCCAGGCCAAGTCGGCCGCGGAGATCGACGCGAGCGTGGATGCGGCACTCGCACGCTTCGCAAAGCAGGTGAAAGGATCCGAGCAGTTCCTTCACAACGCCAAGGCAGTCCTCGTGTTCCCGAGCGTGATTCAGGCGGGCATCGGAGTCGGAGGGCAGTACGGCGAGGGCGCGATGCGAATCCGCGGGAAGACCACCGCATACTACAGCATCACGTCCGCGTCGGTCGGATTCCAACTCGGCGCCCAGACCAAGGACATCATCATTGCGCTCTTGGACAGCGAGGCTCTCAGGAACTTCCAGAACAAGGAGGGCTGGCAGGTCGGCGTTGACGGATCGGTCGTCCTAGTGAACGTCGGGGCGGCCGCCGACATCAACTCGATGAAACTCAATCAACCGATCGTGGGGTTCGTCGTGGGGCAAAAGGGACTGATGTACAATCTGACCCTTCAAGGGTCGAAGATCACCAAACTGCACAAATAAGTTCGGACGGGAGGATGGATATGCGCAAGTTGGCGATGGTGGCGGTGGGTGCGCTGTTGGGGTCAGCAGTGCTCAGCGGTGTGGCGTCGGCTCAGCAGTATCCGAGCGTCTCGAATCTCCAGGCGTTCAGCGCGCAGGCCAACTACATGTCGCTGCCCGGCTATCTACGGTACTTGGTCAACCAGCAATCGGGGCAGTGGCTCACGTACCAGGAAGCGTCTCGGATTGTCCAGCAGCAGAAGGGCCAGTAGAACGGGCACGCGACTGAAATCTAGGCCGGCAGCGAACAGACCGGATCGTCACGAGACGGGAGAAAGACCTCATCCTGAGGAGGATTCGCTATGAAAGGACTGCTTGCGGTCTTTGCACTAGTCGCGATCGCCGCACTCGCCCCCGCCCTTGCGGTGGCGCAATCGACGTTCTCTCCGACCGGCCCGACCGAGAACACCAAAGGTATCATTGCGAAAATTCAATCAATCGCGTGCGCGACTGCGAACCAGGACTCGTGCAGAACTCAGCTCGTGATTACCGCGGGACCAACGAGCGGCTCCCAAACGCCCGGCCATCCTGTTGCGACTGTCGCACCGATCACGGTTCTCATCATGCCGCAGACGCCAATCATGTGGACTCGCTTCAATAGGACTGTTAAACCGAACCAACTCAAGCCAGGGGACGCCGTCGATATCGATTACCACAATGTTGGAGGCGTGAACGTCGCAACGCGAGTGAATGTATCGCTCCAGTAGCGACGTGAGCAAGAGCCGGTCACTCGGGGCGGCCCTTTGTCCGGCCGCAACGCCTTCAGCGACGCATGGCCAAGGCCGTCCTCGAGGTACTGGTAGTACGCGGGGTGCCCGTGTTGGGCAGATCCGCGTGTGGGACCTTCGCGGGATTGGAACGCGTGGAGTCGCTAAGGTGACTTCAGTATCTCGCCCATTCAACAGCAGATGGCAACTCTCGTCGCAAGCAGCGAGGCCGTCCAGAAGGTGGAGTCGAAGTGAGCGTGTCGAAAGTTGGCGGTTGATTCGCCTTACGAGCATTATGGTCGGCACCGACCTAAACCGACAAAGGGCACGCCTTCGCCGATGATAAGTTAAGATGTTTCAATTAGAGGTGCTCGGGTACTGCAGTAGTATGAGTGTCGTATTTCGTGGCCAAGGCTGGCGATTCGCATGTTCGTTACTGGTCGGTGGGGGTTGGTTAGGGATGGCGTCTGCCCTGCCTGACCCGCCGTCTCAGTTTGTCATGTACACGCTTGGGGAGTTGTGCCTGTTGTTTGCCTTACTCCATCTGCTAGAAAGCCACCGTGTACGGTACGTGGCGGACGGAGCTGTGGGTGGACACCGTGCGCTGTCCTGAGCGATCCGCGAACACGCTAACGTGCAGCCCGTAAAGCGTAATACGGGAAGGGTCCTGGGCTCAAAGCGGGCACCAGGGCCCTTCTCCGTACCCTCCCTGCACGTCCGGCGGACTTTAGTGAACGATGAGCGCACTTTCGTCCCCACCCTCAATCGCTCATAGGGCCTCCTCGGAACGTTCACCCCGCAAAATTGCCTGGTCCGTTCCCCATCTTGCACGCACCTCTTCACGCATGCTAAACGTCCATAGGTTTCGATGTACAGACATTGTGACGCTGGAACACGGCCGCATTTTGGCGTGGGAGCGGAAAGGGTATCGAATGGGCGCGAACTTGTCCGATGTAGCGAAGACAACGATCGTGGCGGCACTGGCCTCGGGACAGTCTTAGCACTCAGTCGCCAAGGAACTTGGCGTCGGGGAAAGCGACAGTACACCGCATCGCGAGAGACATCCCCAGCCTGGAACGTTCCCGTCTCGCCAAAGCCACCGCAGCGCGCCAGGACTACGTAGGGCCGCCCAGTTGGCCGCCCTGAACGAGGCGTTCGACAGAGTCCGCCGCACCCGTCCAAAAGGAGGCCCACACCTGAGACAGCCTGGCCATTGGCGCAAGTAGCCCGGCTGCGGACCCGGAAGACATCGCAGGTGGGTTAGACGTAGATGTTGGCGTACCGCCGGTGCCCTGCGATGGGCTCCGGGGCGAGAGCATCCCGCTGGGTGCCCGGATCGTGGCCGTCGCGGACGCGTATAGCGCGATGATGGATGACCGCGCCTACCGCAAGGGGCGGACCAAGGAGGACGCGCTTGGCGACCTCCAGCGCGGCGCCGGCACCCAGTTCGACCCCCGCGTGGTCGAGGTGTTTTGTCGCATCGTGCAGCACGACGTGCTGCCCCAGGTGGTGCCGCAAAGTGCGGCGCCCGAATACGCCGGGGTGCGCCCGGCCGTCGAGGCGATCGCGCGATCTCTGACCCAGGCGCGGCAGGCCGGACGGGCGATGCCGGCGATGGCGGACGTCGTCAAGCGTCTGCTCCGGCCGTTGGACCTCCCGGCCGCGCTGGACGAGATTCTGGGTGAGATCCAAGAGGTGTCGCCCAGTGGACAGGAAGCGACGATCAGCTTGGGCAGTCGCAAGTATGCGTGGCGACACAGTCGCTTGCGCGGACGCGCGGGTGCGGATACATGGATCGGGTTCGGCATTCTGACCTACAACCTGGACCGCATGGTGGCGATCGGTGCCAAGCGGTAGGCTCGGGCGAACGGGATCACTCGCCCCCTCGGCCCACCACCTGCTCCACGCCAGACGTGACGCTCGAATCGCGTATTTCATGTCGAACTTAAGTTAGTCGTGAGCAAAAGGCAGACATCGCGGCGTTCCCACCAACCGAAGGAGGACCCGTCTGTGTTGGAATATACGAGGGCTGGAGGGTTTTGTTCGCGAATCTCAGAAAACCGGCCACTGGGCCGCTCCGGATGCTCATGGCGCGCCGTGATATCGTCGCCCACTTGTCGGATCTGTCAAAGTTCCCGGATGCGTCGCTAACGGCTATGCCGGACGCGATTCGCCGCATCCGGCAGGAGGCCGGGATCACCGATCCCATCTCAGCGGCTGCGCGGGCGACCGATTCGGCGTGCCTATTGGGCTATGTCGCCGCCCTGTCGGATGCCGTCCTGGCGCTTAATTTCATGATGAAGGCCGGGACGCTCCCAAAGAACACGAAGATCGAGAAGGTACTGCGCGAGCTGGATGTCGCTCTCTGCCACAGGACGCTCTGGGCCCACCTCACCACCTTGGATGCAGCTACCAAAGCGGGGAAGCCCCCGATCGAGTCGCTCTTCACCTCCCTCCTCCCTCGGCCGAAGCGTAAGCACTAATCCGCATTGTCCCCGTGGCGGTTGCCTGTCCGCGCCGCCACGGGTGAGGTACTCTGAGAGGGTGCCTACCACCACTCCTCCTGTCGCTGTCACTCAG
>DATGJN010000098.1 GCA_035295165.1 bacterium | reverse complement strand
CCCCGGATATTCCCGCGGGGACGCGCTCGGCGGCAGCCGCCGGCGGACGGTCCACCGCGACCGGGGCGTCGTCCGCCGCGAGCGGGCGCGCGGAGCGCGGGGCCGCCACCGGGGGAACGTCGGCCGCGACGGGAGCCTCCTTCGCGGTTGGCGAGCGTCGCCCCGCAGGGGCGGCCGGCGATGCGCCCGTCGTGGTCCGGCCGTTGATCTGCGCGATCACCGCGCCGACCGGGGCACGGCCGCCGTCCGGTACGAGGATCTCCGAGAGCGTGCCCGCCGCCTCGGCCTCGATCTCCACGTTCACCTTGTCCGTCTCGATCTCCGCCAGCACATCGCCTCGCGCGACGCGGTCGCCGACGCGCTTCCGCCAGGAGAGGACCCTCCCCTCCGTCATCGCGTCGCTCATCTTAGGCATGATGACCTCGGCCATGATCCACCCCGGCCGGCGCTAGGCGACCGTGCGCCGGACCGCCTCCACGATCTTCGTTTCGTTCGGTTGCGCGAGCACCTCGAGATTCCGGGCGTACGGCATCGGGACGTCCGCGCCCGATACGCGGACAACCGGGGCGTCGAGATCGTCGAAGCAACGCTCGTAGATGCCGGTCACGACCTCCGCCGCCACCCCGAACATCGCGCCCTGCTCCTCCACGACCACGGCGCGATGGGTCCCCCGCACGCTGTCGGCGACCGTCGCCATATCCAGGGGACGCAGCGTGCGTAGGTCGATCACGTCGCACTCCACGCCGTCCGCGGCGAGCTGCGTGGCCGCGGCCAAGGTTAGGTGCAGCATCCGCCCGTGGGTGACCAGCGTCGCGTCGCGCCCTTCGCGCACCTTCGCCGCGCAGCCGAACGGCACCAGATGGTCGCCGGCCGGCACCTCGCCGCGCACGCCGTACAGCGAGGCGCTCTCGAGGAAAATCACCGGGTCGCTCCCGCGGATCGCGGCCCGCAGCAGGCCCCGCGCGTCGGCAGGCGTGGCGGGCGAGGCGACCAGGAGCCCCGGGAAATACCCGTACAACGACTCCAGGGCCTGGGAGTGCTGGGCCGAGAGCTGTACGCCCGTCCCGTTCGGGCCGCGGATCACCATCGGCACGCCGACCTGGCCGCCCGAGAAGTATCGAATCTTCGCCGCGTTCTGGATGATCTGGTCCGCGCCGACGAGCGAGAAGTTCCAGGTCATCACCTCGATCACGGGGCGCAGGCCCAGCATCGCCATCCCGATGCCGCAGCCGATGAAGCCGAGCTCCGAGATCGGCGTGTCGATCACCCGCTTTCGCCCGTACCGCGCGAGCAGGCCGTCCGTCACGAGGAACGTGCCGCCGTACACTCCGATGTCCTCGCCGAGGAGCAGCACCCGGGGATCCCGATCCATCTCCTCGATCAGGGTGCCTTTCAACGCGTCGCGGTAGGTCAGCTCGGGCATCGGCGTCCCTCCGCCCGCCCGCGGCGCCGGCGCGTCACGGGCGCACCTCCCCGTCCGCGTAGATGTCCGTGAACAGCTCGTCGGGCGCGGGTTCCGGACTCGCGTCGGCGAACGTCACGGCGTCTTCCACCCGGCGGTCGACCTCCGCGGCGATCTGTTCGACCTTGGAGTCGTCCAGCGCCCCCGCCTCCCGCAGCCGTCGCTCGACCCGGATGATGGGGTCACGCTCCCGCCACTCTTCGATCTCGGACTTCTCGCGGTAGGGCTGAAGCAGGTCGGCCGCGCCGTGCGCCGCATACCGGTACGTCAGCGTCTCGATCGCCCAGGGGCGGCCGGTGCGACGGACCTCGTCCGCGCCGCGGCGGACCACCTCGTAGACCACGGCGGGATCCATGCCGTCGCACTGCTCGTTGGGAATGTCGTACGCGCCGAAGCGCGACGCCAGGACCGTCACGGCGGAGGACCGCGGCACCGAGGTCCCCATGCCGTACTGGTTGTTCTCGATCACGAACACCACCGGGCAGAGTCCCTCGTGCCCCCACAGCCCCGCGAGGTTCGCGGCTTCGTGGAACGCGCCCGTGTTCAGCGCGCCGTCGCCGAGGAAGCACACGCACAGGCGGTCCCCACTGTCCTCGTATCGCAGGGCGTACGCGGCGCCGACCGCGAGCGGCACGTGACCGCCGACGACCCCGTACCCGCCGTAGAACCCGCGCGACACGTCGAACAGGTGCATCGACCCCCCCTTGCCCTTGCACAACCCGGTCGCTTTGCCGTACAGCTCCGCCATCACCACCCCGGGATCTGAACCGCGCAGGAGCACGTACGCGTGATCGCGGTACGACGCGAACAAGACGTCGTCGTCGCGCAGCGCGGCGAGCGCCCCGACCGCGACCGCCTCCTGGCCGCTGTACAGGTGCAGATACCCGCCGATCTTGCCGCGGCGGAAGCTCCGCTCCGCCTGCTCCTCGAAGCGGCGGATGAACACCATGGAACGATACCACTCCAGGAGGGTGCTCGTGTCAACCCTGCGGTGCTCGACCTTCTTCACCATCGCGCTCCACCCGCGCAGACCTGCATGCCATCCAGTCGCGTCCAACAGGTATTCCCCGGCAGCGCCCGACCCCCTCTCGGCCGGGCGAGGATCTCGGACGGCGCCCCCGATCCGCCCGGAAACAGGACCCCGTTTGGGCCGGACAGAAGCACACCGCCGCACGGCATGACGCGATTGACGCCGCCCGTGCCCGAGGGGTTCCGTCCGTGAGCCAGCCGCGAATCACCACGCTGTTCTGCGACATCGGCGGGGTGTTGTTGACCAACGGGTGGGACCGGGCCGCCCGCAGGCTGGCGGCGGAGCAGTTCCAGCTCGACCCCGCCGCGCTCGACGAACGGCACCATTTCGTGTTCGATACGTACGAGGAAGGCAAGTCCACGCTCGACGAATACCTGAGCCACGTCGTGTTCTACGAGCCGCGGCCGTTCACGCGCGACGCGTTCAAGGCGTTCATGTTCTCCCGGTCGCAGCGGCTGCCCGGCATGATCGAGTTTCTCCAGCAACTGCGAACGCGCCATCGCCTCAAGATCTTCGCGCTCAGCAACGAAGGCCGCGAGTTGACCCTGCATCGGGTCCGCACGTTCCGGCTGACCGACCTCATGGACGCGTTCGTCTGCTCGTGCTTCGTACACGTCCGGAAGCCGGACGCGGACATCTTCCGGATCGCGTTGGACGTCGCCCAGGCGACGCCGGCGGAGGCGGTCTACGTCGACGACCGCGCGATGTTTGCGCAGATCGGCGGCGAGCAAGGACTCCACGCGATCCACCACACCGGCGTGGACACCACGCGGGCCGAGCTCGCCTCGCTCGGGCTCGAGGCCCCATGAGCCCGACACGCGGTCCCGCGGGAGACGCGGCATGAGCGGCGGCGCCTATCACCTCGGCATGGTGGGGCTCGGCACGATGGGCCGCAACCTCCTCCTCAACATGGCGGATCACGGGTATGCGGTCGCCGGCTACGACAAGGACGCCGCCCGGGCGCAGACGTTGCGGGAAGAGGCGGGCGACCTCCAAATCGGCGCGACCGCGCGTCTCGATGAGTTCATCGCGATGCTGCGCGCCCCGCGCGCGGTGATGATGCTGGTGCCCGCGGGGTCCGTGGTGGACGCGGTGATCGGCGACCTCCTACCCCACCTCCAGCCGGGCGACGTGCTGATCGACGGAGGCAACTCGTTCTTCAAGGACACCGACCTGCGCGGGAAGATGCTCACCGACCGCGGCCTCCAGTTCCTGGGGGTCGGCGTCTCGGGCGGCGAGGCCGGCGCGCGGCGCGGCCCCAGCCTGATGCCGGGCGGGCCGCCGGACGCGTACGAACGGGTGCGCCCCGTCTTCGAGGCCGTCGCCGCGAAAGTCGGGGCCGATCCGTGCGTGGCGTACATGGGTCCCGGGTCGGCGGGGCACTATGTGAAGATGGTCCACAACGGCATCGAGTACGGGCTCATGCAGCTCATCGCCGAAGCCTACGACCTGATGAAGCGTGGCCTCGGCCTCGGCGAAGATGACCTCCACGCGGTGTTCGCGCGCTGGAACACGAGCGAGCTGGCCGGGTATCTCATCGAGATCACGGCGGAGATCTTCCTGAAAGTCGACGACCGCACCGGGAAACGTCTGGTGAACGTGATCCTGGACGCGGCGAAGCAGAAGGGCACCGGGATGTGGACATCCCAGAACGCGATGGACCTGCACGTCCCGATTCCCACGATCGACATGGCGGTGGCGATGCGCGACCTCAGCGGCCTGGAGGCGGAGCGGACCGCCGCGAGCCGCCGACTCGCGGGGCCCGCTCCGACGCTGCGCGACGAGCGCGGCGCGTTTGTCGCCGCGCTCGGAAACGCGCTGTACGCCTCGATGCTCCTCACCTACGCGCAGGGTGTGGCGACGCTTCACCGCGCGTCCACCGCCTACGGCTACGGCATCGACCTCGAGACCGTCGCCCGCATCTGGCGCGGCGGCTGCATCATCCGCGCGGCCGCGCTGGAGAAGATTCGCGCGGCCTATCGCGCGCGGCCCGATCTGCCGAACCTGCTGCTCGACCCGGCGCTCGGCACGGAGGTGGCGGACCGTGCCGACGACCTGCGCGGGATCGTCGGCCGGGGGACGGCGGCGGGCATCCCGGTACCGGGGTTCGCCGCGTCGCTCGCGTATCTCGACGGCTACCGCAGCGCGTGGCTTCCGGCCAACCTCATCCAGGCGCAGCGCGACTATTTCGGCGCGCACACGTACGAGCGCATCGACGACAAGGGCGTTTTTCACACGGAGTGGAGCCGTGAGTGACCGCCGCCCGGCCCCCGCCGGCACCCGGCCGGGGCCGACCAGCATCGTGATCTTCGGCGCCGGCGGGGATCTTGCGTGGCGCAAGCTCGTCCCCGCGCTCTACAATCTGTTCCTGGACGAGTGGCTGCCGACCGAATTCGCCGTGGTCGGCGTCGACCGTAAGCCCCTCGAGGATGATGCGTTCCGGCAGCACCTCCGCGACGGCGTGGACCAGTTCTCGCGACGAGGCCGCGCCGACGATGCTTCGTGGCGCGCCTTCGCCGGCCGGATCTCGTTCCTGTCGCTCGATTTCGTCAACTCCGGAGGCGGCGAAGCGATCGCCGCGCACCTCGAACCCATCGAGCAGAAATGGACCGCCCCCGCAAACCGTGTGTTCTATCTGGCGACGCCGCCGATGGCGGTCGCGACGATCGTCGACCGCCTGAACGAGGCCGGGTTGACCCGCGGGGACGAACGCGTCCGCATCGTCGTCGAGAAGCCCTACGGCCGTGACCTCGAGTCCGCGCGCACGCTGACGCGGACGCTGTACCGCCTGTTCGAGGAACGGCAGATCTACCGCATCGATCACTACCTCGGCAAGGAGACCGTCCAAAACATCCTGGCGTTCCGCTTCGCCAACGCGTTGATCGAGCCGGTCTGGAACCGCCGGTACGTCGACCACGTGCAGATCACGGTCGCCGAGGAGGTCGGGGTCGAGCACCGCGGGGGGTACTACGAGCGGGCCGGGGCGCTCCGGGACATGGTGCAGAACCACCTCCTCCAGATCCTGTGCCTGGTGGCGATGGAGCCACCCGTGTCGTTCGCCGATGAGGAGATCCGCAACAAGAAGACAGACGTGCTCCGCGCGCTGCGGCCGATTGATCCGGACCACGTCGGCGACGTCGCGGTGCGGGGCCAGTACGGACCCGGTGTCAGCGGCGGGAAGCCGGTTCCCGGGTACCGCCAGGAACCGGACGTCGCGCCGCCCTCAACGACCGAGACGTTCGCGGCGATCAAGTTCTTCGTGGACAACTGGCGCTGGCAGGGCGTCCCATTCTACGTGCGGACCGGCAAGCGCTTGCCGGCCAAGGCGTCTGAGGTCTCGATCCTGTTCCACCCCGCTCCCCATCAACCGTTTCCCGCGTCGGCGATCGAACACTGGCAGCCCAACCGGCTGGCGATCCGCATCCAACCCGCGGAAGGGATCCTGACCCGGCTGCAGGCGAAGCGCCCCGGCCCGGTCATGCATCTCGATCCGGTGGACATGCTGTTCTCGTACGAGCAGGCGTTCCGCACCCCCTCGCCTGAGGCCTATGAGACCCTGTTGCTCGACGTGATGCGGGGCGACGCCACCCTCTTCATGCGCGACGACCAGGTCGACGCGGCGTGGTCGGTGGTCAGCCCCGTGCTGGCGGCGTGGGCGGCGCGGATGCCGACACACTTTCCCAACTACGCGTCCGGCAGTTGGGGCCCAGAAGCCGCGGACGCGCTGCTTGCGAACGACGGACGTCGGTGGATGCTCCCCACGAGCCTGGAAAAACCCGCGCACGATTCGTGACCGGCACGTCCGCCGGCGGAGCTCGGGGCGGCCTCGGGCACATCGAGCTCTGGTACTTGGCCTATGCCCTGTTCGGTGTCAGCGTCGCCGGCGGCCTGCCGATCCTGCTGCCGCTGACGGTCATCCGGGGTGGAACCGCCGGCCAGATCGGGCTCGTCATCGCGTCGATGAACCTGGGGAGCATCGCCGCGCCGCTGTGGGGCGAACTCGCCGATCGCTGGCGCGTGCATCGGGCGCTGCTGGCGGGAGGCATGGCGGTCACGGCCTCGGCCGTCGGCGCGTTTGCGTTTGCGTCCCACATCGGCACGTGGGTGCTGCTCGCCCTCCTGCTCGGGCTCGGCTCGTCCGCCGCGTCCACGGTCGCGTATATGTTCGTGGTGGAGGTCTATCCAAAAGACGAATGGTCCGTCCGCATCGGCGGGCTGCAAACAGTCTACGGCCTCGGCTGGATCAGTGGCCTCGTCCTGGCGGGGGCGACGGGCCGCACGGACCTGAGGGCCGGGCTGCTGATCTGCGGCGCGCTGACCGCGGCCGGCGCGGTGCTCGGCTGGCCGGCGACGCGCACACCGCCCCGCCTCTCGACCGGCCGGCCCGTGGTGGATGCCCCGGTTCCGGTGATGCACGTTGAGCACGGGCCCGGCAGCCTCTCCCGAAACTTCCACGCGCTGCGCCTCGAAACGCTGCGCTCGCTCGGCAAGACGCTCGCCACGCCGTTCGGCCGCTTCCTCGGCACATGGCTGCTGGCGGACGCGGGAGGGCCTGCATACTACGCGGTCTATCCGGTGTTGATGCAGCACGTCTTCCAGGTCGGCCCCGCGCGTGCGTCCCTCAGCTACGCGGCTGCGGTCGTGATCTCGCTCTTCCTGTACGCCCCGGCCGGACGGTTGACGAACCGGCTGGGGGCGACCCGCGTACTGCAATTGGGATTCGCCGTCCGCCTGCTTGCGCTCGTGATCCTCGCGGCGCTCGCGTACGCGCCGGTGCCCGGCCGGAGTGCCTGGGCCGAACTGTGGTTCGCGGTCGTCGTGACGTCCTGGGCCCTGATCGGCGTCAGCGGCGTGGCGGTCGCCGCACAGCGCGCCCCGATGGGCGAAGGCGAAGCGATCGGCATCTTCACCGCGACGACGGCGCTTGCGGGGGCGGCCGGCGCCGCGATCGGGGGCGCCGCAGCCGATCGGTGGGGCTACGGCGCGGTCCCGGTGGTGGGCGCCGCCTGCATCATCACCGGTCTGTTGATCAGCGCGGCCGACCCCGGCCCGCGAGGGTCCGCGCCGGCTTCGGCCATGGACGGTCTCCGGGGCGACGGCTCAGGTCACCCGCCGGGAGGACGGATTGTCGGGTAGGATGGTTCCTGGAGGGCACCGACGATGGACGATCCCGCAACGCAGGCACCAGGGTGGCCCGGCTCCCCGGCGCGATGGACATCGAGCGCCAAGACCGGCGTGGGCACGGCGCTGAGCTTCGCGAGCCGCATCTGGTTCACACTGAGTCACGGCATCCTGAATGAGGTGTACTGGCCGCGGCAGGACCGGGCCTGCACGCGCGACATGGGCCTGATCGTCACGGACGGACACACGTTCTTTTCGGAGGAGAAGCGCCATACTCGCTCGGAGGTATTCCGCGCGGCGCCCGGGGTGCCGGCCTACCGGGTCGTCAACACCTGTCTCAACGGGCGGTACCGCATCGAGAAGGACATCATCGCGGATCCCGCGCGCGACTCAGTTCTCCAGCGGACGCGCTTCGTCCCGCTCACCGGCAGCGTACAGGACTATCACCTGTACGTACTGCTTGCGCCCCATCTCAGCAACCACGGCGGTGGCAACACCGCGTGGACCGACGCGTTCAAAGGCGCGCCGATGCTGTTCGCGGAACGGGACGGAAGTGCGCTCGCCCTGGGGTGCTCCGCGCCATGGCGCGCGCGGTCGGTGGGATTTGTCGGGGTCTCGGACGGCTGGCAGGACCTGGTCCGGAACAAACACCTGACGTGGGCATACCCGCGGGCCGAGAACGGCAACGTCGCGCTCGTCGCAGAAATCGACCTCCAGGCCGCCGACGGCGAGTGTGTGCTCGCGCTGGGATTTGGCGCGGACGCGGCCGAGGCGGGCCATCGGGTCATCGCCAGTCTGCTCGACGGCTTCGAGCCGGCAAAAGACACCTACGTGCGGCGCTGGCAGGAGTGGCAGCGCAGCCTCACCAAGGCGCCGGGGCGCGGCGCCCCGAGCGCGCCCATCGAGGCGGGGAAGGACGTGTACCGAACGAGCGCCGCGGTGCTGCGGACCCATGAGTCGAAGACGTTCCCCGGGGGCATGATCGCGAGCCTCTCGATCCCGTGGGGGTTCGCGCAGGAGGACGGCGACCTGGGAGGCTACCACCTCGTGTGGCCCCGCGACCTCGTCGAGTCCGCAAGCGGCCTGCTCGCCGCCGGGGGCATCCAAGATGTCCGCCGTGTACTGCACTACCTTCGGGTGACGCAGGAAGAGGACGGCCACTGGCCCCAGAACATGTGGCTGGACGGCTCCCCGTACTGGGGAGGCGTCCAGATGGACGAAACCGCGTTGCCGATCCTGCTCGTGGACCTGCTGCGGCGCGGCGGCCACCTCGATGCCATCGGCGTCCAGCGCTACTGGCCGATGGTCCGTAACGCCGCCGGGTTCGTCGTGCGCAACGGGCCGGTGACCCAGCAGGACCGCTGGGAGGAAGACCCCGGGTACTCGCCGTTCACGCTTGCCGCAGAGATCGCCGGGTTGCTCGCCGCCGCGGACCTCGCGGAGTTAAACGGGGACGCCGCCGTGGCGTGCTACCTACGCGAGACCGCGGACATCTGGAACGCGAACGTCGAACGCTGGACGTACGTCGCGAACACCGATCTTGCCAGACGATTGGACGTTCGCGGCTACTACGTCCGCATCGCGCCCCCCGACGTCGCCGAATCCGCGTCGCGCGACGGGTTCGTGCCGATCAAGAACCGACCGCCCGGCAGCAGCGCCGCGCCGGCCTCGCAGCTCATCAGCCCCGACGCGCTCGCGCTCGTCCGGTTCGGTCTCCGGGCGCCGGACGATCCCCGCATCGTCGACACGGTCAGGGTGATCGACGCCCTCCTCAAGGTGGACACTCCGGCCGGCCCGGCGTGGCACCGATACAACGGCGATGGCTACGGGGAGCACGAGGACGGCCGCGCGTTCGACGGCACCGGAGTCGGCCGCGCGTGGCCGCTGCTCACGGGCGAGCGCGCGCACTACGAACTCGCGGCTGGCCACCGCGAAGTCGCCGAACAGCTCCTCCGGACGATGGAAGCGTTCGCGAGCGACAGCGGGCTGATCCCGGAGCAGGTGTGGGACGGTCCCGATCTCCCGGCGCGGGAGCTGTTCTTCGGACGGCCGTCAGGGTCTGCGATGCCGTTGGTATGGGCGCACGCGGAGTACATCAAGCTGCACCGCTCGATCGCGGACGGCCGCGTGTTCGACATGCCTCCGCAAGCGGCCGCCCGCTACCGCGCAGGCCGTGAAACCGCGGGCGGCCGCTACACGCCGTGGCGCTTCAACAACAAGAGCCGCGCGCTCGCGGCCGGCACCACGCTGCGCGTGGAAACGCTCGCGCCCGCGGTGGTCCACTGGAGCGACGACGCGTGGCGGACGGTCCGGGACAGCGCATCGCAGGACACCGGCCTCGGCGTCCACGTGGCGGACATTCCGACGGCCGCACTCGCCCGGGGCGCCGACGTCCGGTTCACGTTCTACTGGCCGCAGGCCGCACGGTGGGAAGGCGTCGACTTCACGGTCATCGTGGAGTGATGTGGTACAATGCCCGTGACGGGCCCCGCACACCGACCCGACACCACACGCCCGATCGGACAACCGATGCGCATCAGGATTGCGACCTGCCAGTTTCCCGTCGACGCCGATGTCCGCCGCAACGCACGGTACGTGCTGCGGCAGATGCGCGCCGCGAAGGAGCGCGGCGCGCGCGTTACGCACTTTCCCGAGTGCGCGCTCTCGGGCTACGCGGGCGCGGACTTCGCGTCCTACGACGGATTCGATTGGGCGCGGCTCGCCGCGTGCACGGACCCGGTCCTCGATCTGGCGCGCCGGTTGCGGCTCTGGGTCGTCCTGGGGTCGACTCACCGGCTGACCGGCAGGCACAAGCCGCACAACAGCCTCTACATCGTCGACGACCGCGGCGCCGTCGTCGACCGCTACGACAAACGGTTCTGCGCGGGAGACCGGTCGGGACGGACGGGCGACCTCGCCCACTACAGTCCGGGTGACCGCAGCAGCGTGTTCACGGTCGACGGCGTCCGGTGCGGCGCCCTGATCTGCCACGACTACCGGTATCCGGAACTGTATCGCGAGTACACGCGCAGGGGCGTTCACGTGGTGTTCCACTCCTATCACGCCGGCCACATCACACCGAAACGCCTCACGGACATGCGCGAGTATGTCGGCGCCAGGTTCCGCACGCTCAACAGAGGCGGCACCCTGCCGGGAATCACGATGCCCGCAACGATGGTGGCCGCCGCCGCCACCAACCACGTCTGGATCAGCTGCAGCAACACCTCCGCGCGGGAGAGCTGCTGGGCGAGTTTCTTCGTGCGCCCGGACGGCGTCGTGACCGGCCGGTTGCCGCTGAACAGGGCGGGCGTCTTGATCTCGACGGTCGACACACGCGAACCGATCTATGACTCCACGGTCTCGTGGAGGGCTCGTGCCATGCGCGGCGTCTTGCACAGCGGCACGCTGGTCAACGACCGGCGGTCGGCGCAGCGGACGCGGCTCTAACCGCCGCGCGACCTCCGCGCGGAGCCGTCCGCGCCGTGCACGGACTGCGCGGTCGCCGTCGAGGAACGGACGGGACCGCCTTGGGGGGGACGCTTGTGGAGATTCGTCTGGACAAGAAGCGCGCGGTGGTGACCGGCGCCAACTCCGGCATCGGCGAGGCGATCGCGCTTGAGCTTGCGGGCGCGGGAGCCCGCGTGTGCGTGAACTACGTCGTACATCCCGAGGCGGCGGAGCAGGTGGTCGCGCGCATCACGAGCGCGGGCGGTGACGCGCACGCCCTCGCGGCGGACGTCTCGGACGCGGCGCAGGTCGCGCAGATGTTCTCCGCGCTCGACCGGACCTGGGGCGGCATCGACGTCCTCGTCAACAACGCCGGGGTCGATGGACCGCGCGCCCCCGCATGGGAGTACTCGCTGGACGCGTGGCGCCGGGTGCTGGCGATCAACCTTGACGGCGCGTACGCGTGCGCGCGCGAAGCGCTCCGGCGCATGATCCCGCAGCGGGGCGGGGTCGTGCTCAATCTCACCTCGGTGCACGAGTTCATTCCCTGGACCGGGTACACCGCGTACACCGCCAGCAAGGCCGGCCTCAGCATGCTGACGAAGACGCTCGCGCAGGAGGCCGCGCCCCACGGAGTCCGCGTCCTGGCGATCGCTCCGGGCGCGATCCAGACGCCGATCAACGCGGACGTGTGGGAAGATCCGTCGACCCGGGCCGACCTGATGAGCAAGATCCCGATGGGGCGGATGGGCCGGCCGGACGAGATCGCCAAGATGGCGGTCGTGCTCGCCTCCGACGTCGCCGGCTACATCACCGGCACGACAGTGCTCGTGGACGGCGGCATGACGCTCTACCCGTCGTTTATGCACGGGGGCTAGGAGGCCGCACGTGGACGCCTATGATGTCATCATCGTCGGCACGGGCGCCGGCGGGGGCACCCTCGCGTACGCGCTCGCGCCGACGGGCAAGCGGATCCTCCTGCTGGAACGCGGCGGCTACCTCCCGAGGGAAAAGGCCAACTGGGACCCCGGCGCAGTTTTCCCCGACGCGCGCTACAAGACGGCCGAGGTCTGGCACGACGGCGCCGGGCGCGCATTTCGTCCGGAGATGAACTACTACGTCGGCGGCAACACGAAGGTGTACGGTGCGGCGCTACTGCGGATGCGCGAGCGAGACTTCGGCGAGGTTCGCCATCACGACGGGCTCTCGCCGGCGTGGCCGCTCGCCTACGCCGACTTCGAGCCATACTACGCCGCGGCGGAGCACCTGTACATGGTGCACGGACGCCACGGCGAGGACCCGCTCGACCCGCCGTCGTCGCGCGCGTACGCGTTTGCGCCGCTCCGCCACGAGCCGCGCATCCAGGGGATCGCCGACGCCCTGCGCGCGGAGGGACTGCACCCGTTCCCGCTGCCGATGGCGATCAACCGTGACGACGCCGCACCCCGCGCGCGCCCGTGCATCCGGTGCGACACGTGCGACGGATTCCCGTGCCTCGTGGATGCGAAGTGCGATGCCCAGGTGACCTGCGTGGATCGCGCGGTGACCCATGGCAACGTCACGCTGCGGATCAACGCCCGCGTGACCGGTCTGCGCACGAACGCGGCGGGAACCGAGGTCACCCAGGTCGACGCCGAGATCGACGGGGCGACCGAGGCGTTTTCCGGCGGGATCGTCGTCATCGCCTGCGGGGCAATCAACTCCGCCGCGTTGCTCCTGCGCTCCGCCGGCGATCGGCATCCGCGCGGCCTCGCAAACTCGTCCGACCAAGTCGGCCGCAACCTCATGCTCCACAACAACTCGGCGATGCTCGCCGTGTCCGCCACCACCGCGAATCCCACGGTCTTCCAGAAGACCCTCGGCCTCAACGACTTCTACTTCACCGGACCGGATGTGGACTACCCGCTCGGCCACATCCAACTCATGGGGAAGTCGAAGCCGGAGATGCTCCGGGGGGAAACCCCGGCGGTGACCCCGTACGGCGCGCTCGAGTACGTGACCGGCCACGCCGTGGACTGGTGGATGACCACGGAGGACCTGCCCCGTCCCGACAACCGAGTGACGCTGGACGCAGCTGACCAGATCGTCCTCACCTACGCGCCGAACAACGAGGAACCGCACCGTCGGTTGGTGGGGCTCCTCGAACAGATGCTCCGGCGAACGGGACACGCGCACACGTTCCTGCCCCACACCGCCTATTTCGCCAAGCGGGTACCGCTCGCCGCCGTGTGTCATCAGGTGGGCACGTGTCGCTTCGGCACGGATCCCCGAACGTCCGTGCTCGATCTCATGTGCCGGACGCACGACGTCGCGAATCTCTACGTCGTGGACGGCAGCTTCTTCCCGTCGATTTCCTCCGTGAACCCGTCGTTGACGATCATCGCGAACGCGCTTCGCGTCGCCGAGCACCTGCGCGCGCGCCTGGGTGCCGCGTAGCCCGAGCGAGGATCCCGCATGGCGCCGCGGCCGGCTGAGATCGCCGTCGTCTACCTGTCCGGGCTCGCCCAGGGGGTCGCCCTCGTGACCTTTCCGGCGCTCGGCGGCGTGCTGACCAGTCCGCGCCTCTACGGCCTGAGCGCCAGCCGGTACGGAGCGTTGTTCCTCCCGCTCGTCGTCCTGGCGATCATCGCCTCCAGCCTGAGTCCGCGGCTCGCGAGCCGCGTCGGCATGAAGTGGGTGCTCGTCGGCGGCCTGTGCGCCAACGTGGTGTCGATGGGCGTGCTCGTCCTCAGCCAGCGCGTGACCGGACGGCCAGACGCCGCCTACGGCGCGCTGCTCGTGGCCACAGCGGCGTTGGGCGCCGGGTTCGGCGCCACGCTCACGGCGCTCAACACGTATGTGCAGACGCTCTTCCCGACGCGCACCGAGGCCGCGCTGCCAGCGCTCCACGCGTTTCTCGGGACCGGCACGACGCTCGCGCCGGTGCTCGCCGCGGTCTTCATGCGGGGAACTGCGTGGTGGCTCCTGCCGTCCGGTGTCGCGCTCGCCCTGCTCGGACTCGTGGCGGCCAGCCTCACGCAACGCCTTCGCGCGGCATCGGACGCACGCGGTCCGGCGTCGATCCGCGCGGCCTTCCCTCCCCGGTTCGCGCGACGCCTGTGGGTCTACGCGGGCGCGGTGGCGTTGTACGGGACCTGCGAAACGCTCTTCGGCAACTGGGCCACGATCTATCTGCACGGGGACGCGGGCGTCTCCGCGTACTGGGCCGACGTGGCCCTCGCCGCGTTCTGGGCGATGGTCACCGCCGGACGGATCGGCGCAGCCGCCGTCTCGGCCTGGGTCCCCGAGACCGGGATCTACCGCGCGCTCCCGGTCTTGGTCCTGGCCGCGTTCGTCGCGATCCCGCGCGTCGGCGGGGCCACGGCGGGCGTGGTTGCGTTCGGTTTCGCGGGGCTCGCGTGCTCCGCATTCTTCCCGCTCAGCATCAGCTTCGCGGAGGACGAACTGTCCGGGTGGGCCGCGACGGCATCGGGCACGCTGGTCGCAGTGTACATGGTGGGCTACGGAATCGGAGCGTACGGAGTGGGCGCGGCCCGCGACGCAGGACACCTCACCCTGTCCGCGATCTACACCGCCGCGGCCGTTCTCGCGGCTGGCATGGCGGTGTTGGCCGTGCTGGTGACGCGGTCGAGCGGCGCGTCGCGATGATGGTATACTTGACCCGCGCCACATTCCTCATCAGTCGGAAAGGGGGCAGCATGCCCGTATGGAACGTCACGCGATCTTTCCCCCGGGGCGCCCGCGCCCGACCTCGCCTTACTCGCCTGGCATTCGCCTGGACGACCTCGTCTTCACCTCCGGCCAGGTCGGCACCGACGCTACCGGGAAGGTCCCGGCGGACATTCGCGAGCAGACGCGCAACTGCATCGAGAACTGCAAGATCGTCCTCGAGGCCGCCGGTTCCGGTCTACGCCACGTCGTCAAGGTGACCGTATTCCTCACCGACATCGCGGACTTCGCGGCGATGAACGAGGTGTACCGGAGCGCGTTCGCCGGAGACCTCCCCGCGAGGAGCACGGTCCAGGTGGCCGCGCTCGCGCGACCGGAACTGCACGTCGAGATCGAGATGATCGGGTACCTCCCGTAACCGCCGCGCGGGACCGCATCGCCCCTGCCGGGCCGACGCGGACACGCCTAGTACACGGGGGGTGCGTACACGTTCACGGTCACGAGCGGTGCCGTACCCGTGTTGCGGATCTCGTGGGGCTCGCCCGCTTCGATGAGGAGAAGCGTTCCCGCGTCGAGCGCGCACGTCCGCGGGCCGACGGTCGCCCGCCCCGTGCCGGAGATCACATAGAGCCATTGGTCCGACTCGACGTGCGCGTTGTCGTCGCCACCGGTCGATTCACCCGGCGCGAGGACCATCGTCGCCGCCTGCGAGCGGCCCGTCCCCGCAACGACGTCGAAGAACCCGCGCGCGCCGGCCACCCGCACCTGCCGCATGGCCCCGCGCCGCCGCTACAACTCGGCGAGCAGCCGCGTGAACCACGCCAGCCGCGGCGCCACCGCGGACACCCTAATGTGCTCGTGGTCCGCGTGTCCGCCGTCGCCCACCGCGCCCAGCCCGTCGAACGTCGGGACTCCCACGGCGGCGGTGAAGTTGCCGTCGCTGCCACCCCCGGTCCCGGTCGCGGCGAGCTCGACCCCTTCGTCCGCGGCGAGCCGCCTCGCGAGCTCGTAGAGACGCCGCGACGCGGGCGTCTCCTCCATCGGCGGACGGTTCAGGCCGCCTGTGATCCGTGCCGAGGTTCCCTGCACGAACGTCGGCCGCGTCTTGATCCGCTCGTCCGCGCGGCGCGCCTCGTCCATCGTGCGCACCCGGAGATCGATCTCGGCCTCGGCGGACGCGGCGATCACATTCGACCGCGTGCCGCCGCGCACTACGCCGACGTTCAGGGTGGTGCCCTTCGCGGCATCGTTGATCGCGTGCAGGTCGATCACCTGATGAGCCAGCTCGAGCACGGCGCTGCGCCCCTTGTCCGGGTCGGCCCCGGCGTGACTGGCGACACCCTGCACCGACAATCGGTACATGCCCACCCCTTTGCGCCACAACTTCACCGCGCCCTCCTCACCGACGGACGGCTCCAGAATGAGCGCGCACTCCGACTCCCGGGCCAGCCGCTCGATGATCGGCCGAGAGGTGGGACTGCCCACCTCCTCCTCGGTGTTTCCGAAGAACACGAACGTCTTGTCCTTGGCCGCCCCGCTCTCGACGATCGCGCGCAGCGCCCAGACCGCCTGGATGTCGCCGTACTTCATGTCGAAGCATCCGGGCCCCGTCAGGCGGTCCCCCTCGATTCGGCACGGCAGGCGTTGGATCGTCCCGACCGGCCAGACGGTGTCGAAGTGACCGATGAGGAGCACCCGGCGCCGGCCGCCGCCGATGCGCGCCTCGAAGTGGTCGCCCCAGGTCTCTTGCCGATGCCACACGATCTCCGCGCGGGCCGCGTCGGCGAACCGGCCCGCGAGGTAGGCGCCCGCCCGGTCCACCGCGGCCTTGTCGGTGGTCGGTGACTCGAGCTCGACGAGCGTCTTGAGATCGGCCAGCACGTTTTCCACGTGCTGATCGACGAACCCGCGGTAGCGGCTCACTGGAACACCTCCTCGGGATAGGCGGCCTGGCTGAGGCGGCGCAGCTCCGCGAGGTTCTCGGGCGCCATCGTGCGGCGCCCCGTTTCGAGGTCGTGGATCAACTCGATCAGGCGCTCGTTCAGCGGCAGGCGGAACCCGTGCTCGCGCGCGATCTCCACGATCGGGCCGAGCTGTTGGTCCACCTCGGTCCGCCGGTGCCGGACGGCGAGATCCCGCCAGATGCCGCTTTTCTGTTTGAGCGAGTTCCGGTTGAACGCGGTGAGGCGGTCCAGGCTCGCCCGGATGCCGGCCCAGTCGCGCGGCGACGTGAAGCGCATCGGCCCGGGCTCGTACCCGTCAAACCCCTCGCTGCGCACACCCTCCGCCTCCGCCGTCCGGACGACCTCGGCCGCGAGGTTGGCGAGCAGCGCCGTGTTCTCCGGCGTCCCGAGGACCGCCCCCATCGTCTCGTCCACCGTGGCCGTCGCGAACAACTGCGACGCGTAGCCGAGCTTCCCCCAGAGGTAGCCCCAGATGTTCGGCGTCAGCGTGGTGTTCTTCAGGAAGGACTCGCGCATGATCGTGCCCAGCCGCTCGAGCCGCGGCGTCATCCGGCCGTCGAGCTCGCCCAGGTACAGCGCGCCGGCGCTCGCGTACATGACCCGGCCGGGCGCCTGGTAGTCGGCGCCGAAGTTGACGAACGCGCCGATCGTCTTCTCCTGGCCGATGCGACCGGCGATCACGCGCTCGTTGAGGCCGTTCTGCATCGACACCACGTAGCTGTCGGGACCGAGGAACGGCACGACCGGCTCGAGCGCGCCGGCCGTGTGCTGGGCTTTGACCGACAGCAGCACGGCCTCGGGCGCGCGGCCGCCGAGCGCGCGCCCCAGGTCGGCGGGCACGACCGCGGGCACCCGCACGCGAAACTCGTCCGCCCCCTCGATGAGGAGACCGTCACGCGCGATCGTCTTCACGTGTTCCGCGACGCTGTCCACGAACACCACATCGTGTCCCGCCCGCGCAAGGTGTGCGCCGATCGTCCCGCCGATGGCGCCCGCTCCGACCACGGTGAAGTGCATCGTTTGCCCCCCTACCAGCCGATCGCGTAGCCGTTCCGGCGTGGGTCGGCTGCACCCGCAAGCCACCCGGAACCGGCATCAACGAGGATCCCCTGCACGCCGCCGACCCGCATCGACCAGGCGCCGAGCGGGGTGACCGTGTAGCCGCGGGCCGCCATCGCGTCACGCGTCACGTCGGGCAGCCGCGCTTCCATGAACACGCCGGCGGCGGGCAGTGGATCCCCGACGTCGTCCACCCATCGGAACCGGGGCGCGGCAATCGCGTCCTGAAGATTCAACCCAAAGTCGATGAGGTTGACCAGCACCTGCACGGTCGTGACCAGGATCCCGTACGAGCCGGGCGTCCCCACGGTCCCCCAGAAGCGCCCATCCCGGAACAGATGCACCGGCGCGATCGGCCACTCGTGCATCTTTCCGGGGGCGATCGCATTCGGATGGCCCGGCGTCATCGAAAACCAATGCAGCGCGTTGTTGAGACAGACGCCCGTCCCGGGGACGACGACCCCGCTCCCGAAGCCGCTGCCGAGGCTGTGTGTGATGTTCACGGCGAGACCGCTGGCATCCACGGCCGCGAGATGCGTGGTCGACGCGCTGGTGCCGGCGGCGCCGCCCGCCGCGACCTGCCCACTGGCGCGCGGCGCCGTGCGGAGCCGTTCCGCGACCTGAGCCCGGAGGTCGTCGATGTGCGCCGCAGACAACACGCGGTCCACGGCCGGCGGAACGCGGTCCGGGTCGCCCACGTACCGGTCGGTGTCCACCCGCGCGAGCCGGGCCGCCTCCGCGACCAACCCGATGTGGTCGGGGCCAAGATGCGTCGTACGGCCCACGTCGAATCCGTCGAGAATCCGGAGCGTCTCCAGGACCTGCACCGCGCTCGTCGGCGGCGGTGACGTGTATACGGTGACTCCGCGGTAGGCGGCCTCGATCGGGGCCACCCACTTGAGCGCGCCGGGATAGGCGCGGAGATCGGCGGCGGTGATGAGGCCGCCGCGCTCGCGCATGAGACGGTCGATCTGCGCACCGAGCGGACCATCGTACAGATAGCCGGCGCCCTGCGCGGCGATCGCCCGGAACGTGGCGGCGAGATCGGGCTGTCTGAGCAGCGCGCCGACCTCCGGCACGCGCCCCCCGTGCAGGTACGTCGCGGCCCCCTCGGGCGTGAGGCGCTGGCGCAGCTCCTGACACTCCATGTGGTCGAACGGTGTGAACGGAATGCCGTGCTCCGCATATTCGATCGCCGGCTCGAGAACCCGCACGAGCGGCATCGTCCCGTAGTCCGCGAGCACGCGCGCCCACCCCGCAAGGTTGCCGGGCACGGACGGCGCCACATACCCCGCATCGGGCGGCGCCCCCGCCCCAAACCGCTCCGGGGTCGCGCCGGAGGGCGCGCGGCCGAGGAACTCGAGCACCCGCGGGGTGGCACCCGGCGGCGTCAGGACCAGCGTGCCGCACCCGGCGAGCCCGGACATGTACGGTTCCGCGACCCCGATCGCCGCGGCGGCGGCGACCACCGCGTCCACGGCGTTGCCGCCCTGTGCGAGCATGCGCACCCCGGCGAGCGTCGCGAGCGGGTTCGCGGTCGCCACCATCCCGCGCCGACCATACGCGATCGGCCGGAGCCCAAACCGCGTCGCATACGTTTCATGCGGCATCGCGCAACCTCCATCGCATAGCGTGGACGACACGAAAGGACGACGTGGTACACTCGAGCAGCATCGGTACGCAGGTCTTTGGGCCCACAGAGTGGATCTCCTGCCGACACACTGGGGCGCGAGAGAAGCACGCTGGGGACGGCCGATCGGCCGTCCCCAGCGTGCGTATCCGATCTCGTGGTCGAGTTAACGAAGCACGCGGACGTTTGCCGCCTGCGGACCCTTCCGCCCCTCGGACTCCTCGTACTCGACCTTGTCGCCCTCGTTCAACGACTTGTAGCCGTCAGCCTGGATCGCGCTGAAATGCACGAACAAGTCCTTCCCACCGTCATCGGGGGTGATGAAACCATACCCCTTCTCAGAACTGAACCACTTCACCGTACCCGCTGGCATACTATCCCACCTTCTACCCAGTGCTACCAACCGACTTTGCAGCCTGCTGATGCCGAATTATTATGCCACACCCGGAACGCGAAAGTAAAGACTGAATCGACGTGGTTAGACCGCAGGTGCGACCGCTCGACGCGGGCGGCGCCGGTCACGACGGTCCGGGTTGGGCCGGCTGGGAGGGGGTGTCGCCTGGGGCTTCCACGATCGCAACGAGCAAGTCTCGCGCATGCTCCGCCTCCGGCTGGCGGGTCAACTCCACGGCGGTGCTCTCGTAGTGCGAGAGCCGGTGGGCGGCGTCACGAACCGCACGGACCGTCGCCCGGATCCAAACGGTTTCACCGTCGGGACGGCGGACGTGCAGTTCGGTCGCCACGGTATCTCCCCCGCTCTCAAGCGCGCTAAGCGCGCGTGCGAGGTCCCGGGGTTCGACGCAGAGCGCGTTGACGTTCGCCACGAGCATGGCCTCGCGATGTCCGAATCCGAACATCGCCACCGCGGCAGGGTTCGCGTCCAGGATCTGCCCTTCCGCGGACGTGCGTACCAGGGCGATGGGGGCGTCGTCAAAGAGGCTGCGGTTCCGGCGCTCGGATTCGCGCAGTTCCCGTGCGGCGTGCTCGCGTTCCGCAACCCGGTCCAGGAGGACGGCGTTCTCGGTAGCGATCTCGAACACCCGATCCGCCCGGTATTTCAGGGCGCCGACCAGCAACGCCGTCACCGCGGTCGTCCCGCCCCATGCGATCGCGCGCCGGAGGTTATCGGCGGTGTAACCGAACAGGTGATCGGGGCTCGAGAAGACGCCTAGAAAGTAGAAGCACCCGGCTGCGGCGGCGAGCAGTGCCGCACGCAACCCTCCGACGAACCCTGAACACACGACAACCAGGAGAACGATGGGGCTCGGCACGACAAGCAGGCCCCGGCCGAACCACGCTACGGCCATCGAGGCGGCCGCGGCCAGCAGCAACCCGCCGATCTGCGGCCAGATCGGCACCTCCGCGGACTTTCGGTACCGTTGAAGTATGCGCATGCTCCGAACGACGCCGCGGCCCCGCAGTCTCGAGTCGCGGATCAATTCACCAGCAACAGTTCCCCGAAACACCGCCTTCTAGACTCCGCACGCCGTCCCGATCGTTATACGCTCCTTACACACGGCCGGTACGCTAGCCGCGACACTAGACCGCGGAGGATTCGAGCATGCGCATCTCGTTGGTCGCAGCCGCCGTTGCGGGCGCCCTGGCCCTTGCCGCGTCGGCGGCGGTGGCGTTGACCGGTGCCGCCCCCAGCTTCACCGGCGGAGGCCCATGGTTCAACACGGACGATCGCCCGCTGACCCTCGACGCCCTCCGCGGCAAGGTCGTCGGCGTGGAGATGTGGACGGCCGGGTGCATCAACTGCCTGGACGTGCTGCCGCACCTCCGTCAGTGGAACACCCGCTACCGCGACCGCGGGTTCGTGCTTGTCGGCGTTCACACGCCGGAGTTCGAACACGAGCGCGCGGTGCCGTACGTCCGTGATGCGATCGCGCGCCTGGGCATCACCTACCCGGTCGTGATGGACAACGACTACCGGATCTGGAACGCCTACCACAATGTCTACTGGCCGACCCTCTACCTGCTCGACAAGCAAGGACGCGTCCGGTACACGCACATCGGCGAAGGGGCGTACGAGGAAACGGAACAGATGATCGGCCGCCTGCTCGCGGAACCGGGCGCGCGCTAGAGTAGCGGACGAATCGGCACCACCTGCAGGATCCAGCTGTTGAACCGGTACACCCAGTCGAATAACAGCGCGGTCCCCATCACGACGAGGAACACGCCGCTCACCACCTCGAGCGCGTGCGCGTACCGGCGCGCCGCGCGAAAGACGCGCGTGGCGGCGGCGAGGAACGCCGCCGCGCAGAGGAACGGGAGGCCGAGCCCCAGGGAGTAGACGAACAGCAAGACCGCCCCGCCTCCCGCGCGCTCGGTCGTCGCGGCGAGCGTAAGGATCGCGCCCAGAATCGGGCCCACGCACGGCGTCCACGCAAACCCGAATGCCATCCCGACGAGCAGAACGCCGAGCCAGCCGGTCGGGCGGCGCGTGATGAGCACGCGGCGCTCTCGCGCCAGGCCGGGCACGGACACGACACCCAACACGGCAAGCCCGAACAGGATCACGACGGCCCCGCCGACGCGGCTGAGCAGGTCCCGGTTCGAGAGCACAAAGCTTCCGGCGAGCGACGCGGACGCGCCGAGCGCGGTGAAGATCACCGCGAACCCCAGCACGAAAATCGCTGTTGCGCCGAGCACCTTGCCCCGGTACCGGGGATCGCCCGCCTCCAACTCCGTCAGGGACAACCCGCAGACGAAAGACAGATACCCCGGAATCAAGGGCAGGATGCACGGGGAGAAGAACCCCAGCAATCCCGCCGCGAAGGCAATCGGGAGATTCAGCGGCACGCCAAGGCCCTCCCGCTTCCCCACGCCGCGATCGGCACAGACCCGCTGCTCACTTCGAGACCAGGGACCGGATCGCCGCGTCCAGCTCGCCGCCGTCGGACGGGCCATAGCTGGCGCGGAGCAGCGTGCCGTCCCGCCCAATCAGCGCCCAGAACGGCTGCACCGTGAACCCGTACGCCTTGGCGATCCGGCCGTCGGCGTCGTACCCGAC
>DATGJN010000097.1 GCA_035295165.1 bacterium | reverse complement strand
CGAAGTAGATCCGCGTCAACAGGTGGTTGAGGAGGCCGCGCGCAGCGACGACGACGTTGATGTGGGGCGCCTGCCACGTGTCCGCGGTAGACGGCACGAGGCCGGGCTTCACGGTCTCGAACCAGTACGCGCCGGCATCGTCGGTCGCGGCGCGTCCGAACCCGACAAAGGCCGGGTCGAGCGGCACCGACCGCCGGTCGGCCGGGTGCCGGTAGCGCCCTCGGGCGTTCGCCTGCCAAATCTCCACGATCGCGTCGCACACCGGCGCGCGGTCGCCGTCGTACACCCGCCCCTCGACCCGGACTCGGTCTCCCTCGGTCTCGGGCGTGACCAGCACGTTCGCGCCGCCTCCGACGATCCCGTGGAAAAACGGCCCCACGGTTTGGGACGGGGTCAGGCCGCGGACCGTCATCGCCCCGCGCGCGCGGCCGGCTCGAAGGGCTCGAACGGCGTCGCTTTGGGGCCCCGCAGCACGACGTCGAACCGATACCCGAGCGCCCAGCGCGGCCGCGTGACGTCGTGGGCATACGCGGCGACGAGGCGCGCCCGCGCCTCCGCAGTCGGGATCGAGTTCATGATCGGATCGAGCGCGTGCAGCGGATCCCCGGGGAAGTACATCTGCGTGATCAGGCGCGACAGCCACGAGGGCCCGAACAAGGAGAAATGGATGTGCGCCGGCCGCCACGCGTTCTCGTGGTTCTCCCACGGATACGCGCCCGGCTTGATCGTCGTGAACCGGTACGCGCCCTCGGCGTCCGTGAGGCACCGCCCGATGCCCAGGAAGTTGGGGTCGAGCGGTGCACCGTGCTGGTCGACGCGGTGACGGTAGCGTCCTGCCGCGTTGCACTGCCAGACCTCGACCAGCGTATTGGGGACGGGCTCGCCGTCACCGGTGAACACGCGGCCGGTGACGATGATGCGCTCGCCGATCGCCTCGCCGCCGGTACCGGCGTTACGCGTGAGGTCAGCATCCTCGGGCGTCACGGCACTGACCGCCGGGCCCGGCCCGGTGAGCTCCGAGAGCGTCGGACGGAACTCCACCAGCGTTTCGTACGGCGACCGGCGGATCGTGGCCCGATATGCCTCGTACAGGTACGGCGGAAACACCTCCGCATCTCTTCCGATCGGCGTCATCGACGCGCCCTCGCCCCTGACCGCCGGGTCGCCGGCCGCGCCCGGGCCGACGGCTCCAACTCTGCTTTGGCCACCGCGAACGCCGTGTTCGCGGCAGGGATCCCCGCGTAGGCGGCCACGTGCAGCAACACCTCGGTGATCTTGGCTGGCTCGACGCCGACGTTGCGGCTGGCGCGGAAGTGGAGCGCCAGTTCTTCGCGGCGGCCCAGGGCCGCCAGGATCGCGATCGTCACGAGGCTCCGCGTGCGCCGGTCAAGATCAGGACGGGCCCAGACGGAACCCCAGGCGACCTCCGTGATGAACCGCTGGAAGTCCGCGTCGAGGGGCGTTTGTCGGACTTCCGACCGGGCGACGTGGTCCGCGCCGAGCACCTCTGTCCGCACCCGTTTCCCCGCGTCGAACCGCGTGTCCGTCGGGATGCCGCGACGCCGAGCGGACGCCATCGTGTCTGCCCCACCCCTCTGCGCGCGCCTCGAGGTCACGCGCGGCTCGACTTTCTCCACAGGTTAGCGCCAGACCTCTCGCGCCGTGTCCGCGACGAGCCGGAGCTTCGCCCACTGGTCGTCCTCGGAGAGCAGATTGCCCTCCATCGTGGACGCGAAGCCGCACTGCGGGCTCAGCGCCAGGGAGTCGAGCGGCACGTAGCGCGCCGCCTCCTCGATCCGGGCGACCAGGTCTCGCTTGGACTCGAGTTGCGGCCGCTTACTGCTCACGAGCCCCAGTACGACGGTCTTGCCGCGGGGGATGAACCGCAGCGGGGCGAACGTGCCGGAGCGCTCGTCGTCGTACTCGAGGAGGAACCGGTCGACTGCTAGCGTGCCGAACAGCTTCTCCGCGATCGGATCGTACCCGCCCTCCGCGTACCAGTGACTGCGGTTGTTCCCGCGGCAGAGGTGAATCGCCAGTGTGACGCCCGGGCGACGCGCCGCCGCAAAGCACGCGTTGTCCGCGCGGATCGCCTCGTCGAGTGCTGTGTCCGGATCCATCTTCATCTCGCTCTGGATGAACTGCCGCCACTTGGGATCGACGTAGTAGCTGTAGCGGGGGGCGTCGATCTGGATGTACGGGACGCCCTCGGCGGCGAGCGCCGCCGTTTCCTGCTTCATGATGGCCACGATGTCCCAGAGCAGATCGGACGGGCTCGGGTAGACGGCGTCGGTGATCCCGCGCTTGTACGCGATCGCGGGGAACTGGGTCGCGCTCGGCAGCGTAATCTTGATCGCCCCGGGGCAATGCTCGCGCAGAAACGGCAGTTCGTGCCCGGTGAGACGCCGCCGTGCACTGAGCTTCTCGGTGACGATGCCGGTGACGCTGCTCACGGCGGCGGCGGGACCGCCGGAGCGCCACGCCCGGTCGACGGCGTCCCCGAGGTCGAACCCCGCGACGGCGTCGGTAAAGTCGCTCATGAAGTTCCGCCGGCGCAGCTCGCCGTCGGTGAAGACGTCGAACCCCAGCGCCTGCTGCTTCGCGAGCACGCGCAGGATCTGACCGTCCTCGAGAGCCCGGAGGCGCTCCGGGTCGACCGCGTCACGGCGGGCCTCCAGCAATTCGGGTGGACGCAGGAAACTGCCGACGTGATCGGCTCGATGAACGGTCGCCATGCGGGTGCCTCCTGAGAACGCGGTGGACGCCGGCCGACGCCCACCACCCAGCTCGGACGCGGGCGGGATCACGCCATCCGCCATCCCGAGGGATGAGGCGGCTCTTCGACACCCTGGGGACCGGTCCTTCCGGCGCCTCTCCGACGCCCCCGACGCCGTTAGGACGGCGGCTGGGACCCGGCCCCGGCGCCCGTCCGCAGCGCGCGCATCCCCGACCGCCGGAGCCCGCGCAGCGCCTCGACGAATCCGCCCGGCAGCGCGATCACCACGGCGATGAACAAGACCCCAAAGACGAGAAGGTGGAGCTCGCCGACCTGCAGCGAGAGGGCCTCCTGCAACACCAGAAAGAACACCGCGCCGATCAGCGGGCCCCACACCGTGCCCACACCGCCGAGGTAGACGATCACCAGCGGATCAAATGTCCACAGCGGTCCGAACGCCAGCGCCGGGTAGAAGCTGAGATGGTAGTATGCGAACACCCCGCCGGCCATCCCCGCGAAGCAGCTGCTGAGCGCGAACACCCAGAGCTTGTGGCGGAACGCGTCGACGCCGATCGCTTCGGCCACGGCCTCGTCCTCCCGAACCGCAACGACGCCGTGCCCGAAGCGCGACGACGTCAGCCACCACGCGGCCCCCGTCACCAGGACCATGACGAGCATGGCGAGATAGTACCGCGGCGCCAGGGTGTAGGCGGCAAGGGATCTCGCCGGAAGGGTCGACACGTCCGGCAGGGCGTTGCCCACGGTGATCCGGAGAATCTCCGCGACCGCAAGGGTCCCGATCGCGAAGTACGGGCCGCGGAGTCGCAGCGAGGGCGCGCCGACGACAACACCCGCCGCGGTCGCCGCACAGGTGCCTGCGAGCAGCGCGACGGCGATCGGGGTGCCGCCGAGCCACAGCGTCCGCGTCACCAGCACCCCGAGACCGAAAAACGCCGCGTGGCCGAGGTTGACCTGGCCGGCGAACCCTCCCAGCAGGTTCCAGCTCTGTGCCAAAGCGGCGTACAGCAGCACCAGGAACCCCCAGGACAAGATCGCCTGATTCGCGGTCAACACCGGCACCAGGGCGACGGCCGTGCCACCGCACACCAGGCCAAGGCCGGTCAGGAGCGTGGACGGCCGCATCGTCACTCCCTTGCGAACAACCCCTGGGGCCGCAGGCTGAGGACGAGCAGGAACAGCACGAGGCCCATGACTTCCCGGTACGCGTTGCCGAGCAGGAACCCGCTCGCGGACTCGGCGACGCCAAGGAACACGCCGGCGACGAACGTTCCGAACATGTGCCCGACCCCGCCGAGAACAACGACGATCAGCGCCTTGAGCGTCCAGCTCAGGCCGATCGACGGGCTCACCGCGTCCGTCGTGCTCACGAGCGCCCCGGCGATGCCGGCCAGCGCGCTCCCCAGGCCGAACGCCAGGAGGAACACGGCCGGCACCGGGACCCCAACGAGGTACGCGCCTTCGACATCGTCGGCCGTCGCCCGGATGGCCCGGCCCAGCCGGGCGTGCTGCAGAAAAAGGTGCAGTCCGCCGAGCGTGAGAAACGCCACGGCGAGGGCGCCGAGGCGCACGAGCGGCACCACCACGCCGCCGACCTCGAGGACCGCGCCCGCGCCCGCGGTTGTCACCGCCCGTTCGTCCGCCGTCCAGGCGATGAGGACAAGCGTTTGCAGTACCAGGCTCACGCCAAAGCCGATGAGGATCGAGTTCTTCAACTTCGTCTCGTCCGGGACGAACACGAGGCGCGCGAACAACAGCCGATACAGCACGACCCCAACCACGAACAGCGCGAGCGCGCTCGGGACGATCGACACAAACGGATCGATCCGAAAGAGCGTGAACAACCAGAACGCGACGTAGCCGCCGAGCATGAGCAACTCGCCGTGGGCGACGTTCAGCATCTTGAGCACGCCGAAGACGAGCGACAGCCCGACGGCGGCAAGCCCGTACAGGCCGCCGACCAGCGTACCGAAGATCAGGTTTTGGGCGAGGATGCTCATGACGTGGGGAGCGCCGGAATCGCGGCGCCGTCAGCGCCGGCCAAGATAGGCCTGCACGACCGCCGCGTGCGCGAACACGTGCTCCGGCGTCCCCTCCGCGATCTGCTTCCCCGCGTGCAGGACGACCACGCGGTCGCAGAGCGCGCGGACGGCGCGGACGTTGTGCTCGACCAGCGCGATCGCGGTCCCCTGCGCTCGGATCTGCCGGAACAGCGCGATGGCGGCATCCACCTCGCGCGGCGTCAGCCCCGCCGCCGGCTCGTCGAGCAACACGAGGCGCGGCCTGGTGGCGAGGGCCCGCGCGATCTCGAGCCGCTTGCGCTCCCCCAGGGTGAGGTCGGCCGCGGGGACGTCACGCTTCTGCCCGATCCCCACGAGTTCCAGGAGCGCGAGCGCCTCCGTCCGGGCCTGGACCGGCGAGGCCACCCGGTCTCGGCCGTAGAGACGGCCGACGAGGACGTTCTCGAGGACGGTGAGGTTCGGGAACATCCGGACGAGTTGAAACGTCCGGGCGATGCCGAGCTGCGCGCGCAGGCTCGGCGCCGATCGGGTGATCCGGCGTCCCGCGAACCGGATCTCGCCGGCGTCCGCCCGAAGGGCGCCCGCCACCAAGTTGAATGTGGTCGTCTTCCCCGATCCGTTCGGGCCGAGGAGCCCGACGATCTCGCCCTCTCCGACGACGAAGGACAGACGGTCGACGGCGCGGAGGCCGCCGAACATCTTGGAGAGCGCCTCGACCTCGAGCAGCGCGATGCGGCTACCGGGCACGCCAGGGCGCCAGCGGATACACGAAGGGCACCCCGCCGAGGTTCTTGGGCCACACCAACTGCTGCTGGCCGGCCTGCCACTGCACGATGATGGTCGGGACGATTCCCGTCCCGTCCGGCCGGAACCGCACCGGTCCCTCGACGGTCTGCATGTTGGTCGCGGCCATGGCGTCGCGGATAGCCGTCGGGTCGAGCTTGCCGGCGCGCTGGATCGCATTCGCGACGATCTGCACACACGCGTAAGCGGGCCCCACGATCACGTCCGCGGGCCGGCCGAAGCGCTGCTGGTGCTTGGCGTTGAGCTCTTGCACACCGGGGAACCGCACGTCGTGGTGCCAGCCCGGCATCAACAGCACGCCGTCGCCGTCCTTGCCCAGCGCCTGGGTCCACGTGACCGCGTCGGCCGCGCGGATCATCACGATGACCTTTGGCGCGAAGTCGAGTTCCTTCATCTGTTTGATCATGGTAATGCCGTCCGGCGGCGCCGGAAGCGTAAACAGGGCGTCCGCCCCCGCGCTCTTCGCGCGCAGGATGATGTCGGACAGGTCCCGCGTCAGCGGCGTGTAGTCGGCGCGCAGCACCACCTGGTACCCGTACTCCCGGGAACGGGCGGTCCAGATGTTGCCGAGCTCGCGGCCCCAGTCCGTGCGCTCCTGGAAGATCGCGACGCGCACCGGCCGCTGCCCGGCCGGGATGCTGGCGTTGAGGAACCGGTAGGTTTCGTTGCCGAGCTCCGGCGACTTCGGGAACGGAGAGAAGAGATACTTGAACCCCTGTTCGTGCACGGCGTGGAGCGCGAACGCCACACCGCAATAGGGAATCTTGTTCTTTTCCGCCACCGCCGCCGCGGCCGCGTGGAGATCGCTGCCGAACCCGCCGAGAAACGTGACCGAGCCCTGGGACGCGAGCACTTCGAACTGGCTGACGGTCTTGGTGGGATCAGACTGATCGTCGAGCACTGTCAGCGCCAGCGGCATCCGCCGCCCGCCCACCTGCACCCCGCCGTGCGCGTTGATGTCATCGATCGCAATCTGGTATCCGGCCTGGACCTGCGCACCGCCACCCGCGTATCGACCGGTGAGCGGGATCACGGCCCCGAGCTTGATCGTCGCCGGTTGGGCGCCGACGTTTTGCGCGACCGGCGAGATGACCACGAGACACACGATTGCGAGCACGACCGCAACCGTTCGCATCCCCCTGCACCTCCTGGTGCCGCCCTTGCTACGGTGTGCGTTGATTTGACGTGCGGGGGGATTCCCCTCTTTGCCGCTCGGCGGCGCCTATCGCTCGAGCTCGCCGCGCAACGGTGGTGCGCCAAACCTGGCCTCGAACCGGACCATCAGCCGGCGTAGCAACGCGTTGAGCGTGTGGAGAGCGTTTGGACCAAGTGTCTCTCCGATGAGCGCCGCCTCCAGGCGGGTCCGCGCGTCCGTCGCCCGGCGCCAGACCCGATGCCCCGCCGCGGTCAGCCGCACGGGCCGTCCGCGTGCGTCGTCACCGCTCGCCGCCGGTTTCACCAGACCGGCCCGCACGAGCCGCTCAATCCGAACGCTCATCGTGCCGGCGGTCACGCCGAGACTGCGCGCGAGGCGGCCCGGGCTGAGCTGATACGGACGGCCGGATCGACAGAGGATCGACAGTGTCTCCCAATCCCCAAGGGTCATCCCATGCGCCCGGGCCGTTTCGGCCAAGCTGCGCTCCAATTGCCGCCCCAAGCGGAGCAGACGCATCCGCACTGCCTCGACCAGCGGGTCGATGCCAGGCAGCTCGGCGAGCCACGCGGCGAGCTCGCGATCCACCGAATCCCGGGAGGCCAGGCGTGCCGCCGCTTTCTTCCGCACTTCGGCCATGCCCGCAGTGTAGCAAAAATAACTTGACTTTCAAAGTATAATTACCTTGAGTATCAAATTAAACACGGCGATCCGGTCGGGGACAGTGAAGACCGCGCGCTCATTCCGAGGCGGCACTCGCCGGCGCTGACGCTTCACACCACAGAACGGAGAGAAGGAGGCACACCATGGCCGGCCGCATCGTCGTCGTAACAGGCGGTGGGACGGGAATCGGGCGGGCGATCGCCGCCGCGTTTGCCGCCCGCGGCGACACCGTCGTGATCGTCGGGCGGCGCGAGCGCGTCCTCGCCGAAACGGCAGCCGAGCTCTCGGCGCAGTCGTCGGGCGCGATCGCGTGGCGGACATGCGACGTCGCCGCGCCGGAGCAAGTCGAGGAAACCGTCGCCTGGCTCCGTGCTCACGTCTCGGACGTGGGAGACGTCCTCGTCACCAACGCCGGCGGGGCCGGGTCCCTCGGGCCGGGCGCGAGCCTGCATGAGGCGGCGGCGTACGCCCGGCGCACGGTGGACACGAACTTGATCGGCACCTACCTCATGCTCCACGCGCTGCACCCATGGCTGCGGCGACCGGGCGGCCGCATCATCACCGTCAGCTCGATCGCGGCGTTCCGCGGCGGAGGGGACATGTACTCCGCTGCGAAAGCCGGCGTCGTCGGATTGACCTACGCGCTCGCGCAAGAGCTGGGACCGCAGGGGATCACCGTGAACGCCGTGGCGCCGGGCCTCGTGTTGGACACCCAGTTCTTCGGGGATCGCATGACCGAGGAGCGGAAACAGCGGGCCGTCGCGCAAACACCCATGGGGCGGGCCGGGCGTCCTGCGGATATCGCCGCCGCCGTCCAGTACCTGGCGTCACCCGAGGCCTCGTTTGTCACAGGCGAGGTGCTCCACGTGAACGGCGGCTGGCTGTTCGGGCGTTGACCCGCACGCACCCGCCGCTTTGACACGCGGCAACAGACTCTGATACAGTGCACTCACCGCTCCAGAGCCACACCGTCTTATCGGATGTGACGCGTGAAACCCACATCGAGGACCTGGGCGATCGAACCGCTCCTCGCGGTGATCCTGTGGGGCGGGGTCTACCCGGGGACGAAGATCGCGCTCCGGGAGCTCCCGCTGATCGACGTCATCTCCCTCCGTACGATCGTCGCCGCGCTGTCGCTCGGCGCCCTCTCCGGCCGCGCAGCCCAGTCGCCGTCGACGCGCCCCCGGTGGCGCGTCGTCCTCGCCGTGGGCGCGGCGCAAATTGCGTTCCAGATCCTGCTGAACGCGGGGCTGCAATACACGACCGCCGGGATCAGCGCGATTCTCCTCGCGACGTCGCCGCTGTTCACGGCCGGCTGGGCCGCGGTCCACGGACGCGAACGGGTCTCGACGCGTCACTGGCTGGGGCTGGTTTCGGGTCTCGTCGGGATCGTATTCATGGCGCGGCCGGACGGAGCGCCGTTGGATGCGCGGCACATCCTCGGCGCTGCCCTCGCGCTCGGTGCCGCCGTGGCATGGGTGTCGTACAGTCTCGTCATCGGCGGGCTCGTCGCGTCGGCCGGGACGATACGGGCGACCGCGTGGTCGATGGGCACGGCGGCGCTCCTGTTTGCCCCGGTCGCGCTCCCGCGCGTCGCGCAACTCCCGTGGACGCACGTCTCCTGGCAGGCGTGGCTCGGCCTCCTCTACAGTGCCACGGTGGGCATGGTGATCGCGATGACGTTGTGGGGCCGGGCCGTACAGAAGTTGGGCGCCCATCAGGCTATGGTCTACACGTACCTCGAACCGATCTCGGCGGTCGTGCTTGCGTGGCTCGTGCTCGGCGAATCGCTGTCGCCTATTCAAGTGCTGGGCACCGCGCTGGTGTTCGCCGGCATGTGGTACGCTCAAGAGTAACGCCGGCGCGCGGGACGACACCGCGAAGAGGTCGCGTATGGTCGATTCCACGCGGGGATCGCGAGCCCCCCGCCCTACCCGCCCCGGGGTTCCACCCAGCTACGGCGTCACGGGACACGGCGGCGATCGGTTGCCGTGGGACACCGTGCGCGACTGGTGGGTACGGGCCAGGAACTATTGGGTCGCCACGACCCGGCCGGACGGCCGCCCGCACGCCGCGCCTGTGTGGGGGGTCTGGCTCGATGATGCGCTCTACTTCGCGACGGACCCCGCGTCCCAAAAGGGCCGGAATCTTGCGGCCTCCCCGGCGGCCGTCGTCCACCTGGAGAGCGGCAACGACGTCGCCATCCTGGAGGGCCGCGCCGAGGAAATCACGGATCGCGCGGCCCTGACCCGGTTTGCCGATGCGTACGAGGCGAAATACCAGGTGCGGCCGGACGCGGCGACCGGCGTGGTCTATGCACTGCGGCCCGCTGTGGGGTTTACTTGGCTCGAGCGGAATTTCTGCGAAACGGCGACGCGGTGGATCTTCTCGTCATGATCGCTCGCTGAGGGTCGTCCCGTCCCACCCTCCGGCGGCGACGCGCACCGGTCGGCGAACGACGCCGGCGCTGCGAACGTCATGGCTCAGGCGGTCGCCTCGTGGCACGCGACCCAATGGCCGGGCGCCAGCTCACGGAGCTGCGGGACTTCGTGTGTGCACCGCTCCACCTTCCACGGGCACCGCGGGTGGAATCGGCAGCCCGACGGCACATGGACGGCGCTCGAGGGCTCGCCCTGGATCTCGACCATCGCCTTCGGCGTCTCGCCGACCTCCGGGATCGCGGACAGGAGGGCCAGGGTGTACGGGTGACGCGGTCGCGCAAACAGCTCGGCGGCCGGTGCGTTCTCGACGATCTTGCCGAGGTACATGACCGCGACCTCGTCGCTCAGGTAACGAACGACCCGCAGATCGTGGGAGATGAAGATCATCGTCAGGCCGAGCGACGCCCGGAGGTCGAGCAACAGATCAAGAATCTGCGCCTGGATCGACACGTCAAGAGCCGAGACCGGCTCGTCGGCGACGAGCAATTCCGGTCCGACGGCGAGCGCGCGGGCGATGCCGATCCGTTGGCGTTGGCCCCCAGAGAACTCCCCGGGGTGTTTGCGCGCGTCCGCCGGCCGGAGGCCCACCTGGGCGAGCAGCCGCGCGACCCGCTCCCAGCGATCGGCCGGCGTGCCGATCCTGTGCACCGTCAGCACTTCCAACAGCGCGCTGCCGACGCTCTGGCGGGGATCGAGCGACGAGTACGGATCCTGGAGCACCACCTGCATCCGGCTGCGGTACGGCAGGAGACCGTGCTCGTCGAGCCGTGCCAGGTCCACGCTCTCGAACCACACTTCACCCTCGTCGGGTCGATACAGCCGTAGCAGACATCGACCGAGCGTGCTCTTGCCGCACCCGGACTCGCCGACGAGACCGAGGGTGCGCCCGCGAGCGATGTCAAAGGACACGCCATCCACGGCGTGGACCGCTTCAGGGGCGGCGCGCCGCAACACGTCCAGCGGGCTGCGCGGCAACGGAAAGTGTTTGACGAGGTTACGAACGCTGAGCAGCGGCCCCGGCACTCTGGGTCCTCCCGACGAGATGCGCTTTGATGCACCGGCTCCAGTGGTCGGGGGCCACCGTGTCCAGAGGGATCTGGCCGTGGAGGCACTCCCGGGAGGCCATCGCACAGCGCGGCGCAAATGCGCACCCGTCGCCGAGGCCGATCAGGTCCGGCGGCGCCCCGGGGATCGGCGTCAGCGGCGTGCTGCGATCGACGCTCGGCACGGAGCCGATCAGGCCGACGGTGTACGGGTGCCGGGGCCGCGCGAACAGCTCCTCGGTCGGCGCCAGTTCCACGACTTGCCCAGCATACATCACCGCGACCCGGTGCACGGTCTGGCGCACCACGCCGAGGTCGTGCGTAACGAGCACGAGGCCCATCGACAGCTGCCGCTGCAGCCGTCCGAGCTCCCTGAGGATCTGGGCCTGGATGGTCACGTCGAGCGCCGTCGTGGGCTCATCGGCCAGGAGCACCGCGGGGCGGCGCGCGAGCACGATCGCCAGCATGACGCGTTGGCGCTGGCCGCCGGAGAGCTGGTGCGGGTACGCGCGCAGCCGCCGTGCCGCGTCGGGGATCCCGACCTGCCGCAACAGCTCTACGACGCGTTGCCGCCGCGCGGCGGATGATCTCCGCTCGCCCGGAAGCGCCTCCGCGACCTGGCGCTCGATCGTGAGGACGGGATTGAGCGCGCTCATCGGGTCCTGGAAGACCATCGCGATCCCGGTTCCGCGGATATGTTCGAGGTCCCGCTCGGGCAGCGAGACGAGGTCCCGCCCCTGAAAACGGATCGCACCGCCCGTGATCCGCGCCGGCGGGTGCAACAAGCGCACGATCGCCCGGCACGTCATGCTCTTCCCGGAACCGGATTCGCCGACGAGCGCCACCGCCTCGCCGGGCGGCACCGCGAACGTCACGTCGCGCACCGCCTGCACGACGCCCCGGCGCGTCGGGATCTCGACCCGAAGGTGTTCGACCTCGAGACCCGCGTCCGTCACTGCCCCCGCACCCGCAGCACATCGGCCAATCCGTCGCCGAGGAGGATGAACGCGATCCCGGCGTACATGCACGCGAACCCTGGCATCGCCGCGGCCCACCAGCCGGTGTAGATGAACGTCCGGCCCTCCGAAATCATCAGACCCCACTCGGGCGCGGGGGGACGCAGGCCGAGGCCGAGGAATCCGAGCGACGATGTAGTCAGGATGACGAGCACGACGTCTGAGGCGAGAAACACGACGGCCGGCGGGACCGCGTTCGGCAACAGGTGCCTAAGGATAATGCGCCACCGGCTGAAGCCGAGCGCGCGGAGCGCGGCGACGTATTCGAGGTTCTTGTCACGGAGGACCTCGCCCCGCACGAGCCGGGCGAACACGATCCACTCGACGGCGCCGATGGCGATGAGGATGTTCGTCTCGCCGGGGCCGAGGAACGCCACGATCGCGATGACGAGGACCAGAAACGGCACGGCGGTGAACACGTCCACGGCGCGCATCACGACCACGTCCACCCAGCCTCCCACATAGCCGGCCACCGCCCCGGCGATCGCGCCGAACACGAACGGGAAGATCAGGGCCAGCACGGCGATCCGCAGGTCGATCCCCGATCCGTAGAGCACCCGCGTGAACACGTCGCGGCCGTAGTTGTCGGTGCCGAACCAGTGCGACGGTGAGGGCGGCAGCAGCATAGTGTTCAAGTTCTGCGTAACGGGGTTGTAGGAACTCAGCACTGGGGCCAACAGGCTCGCGCCGATCATGACCAGAAGCATCGCGCCTCCCGCGACAATCCCAAGCGGCAGCCGGAGGCGCAGCGGACGGGGCGCCGGCAGGTCGGTCGCGAGCGTCGTCATGCGGCGGGCCCGCTACCCCATCCGCAACCGCGGATCGAATAACGGGTAGAGCAGGTCGGTTGCCAGGTTGATCAGCATGGTCCCAAGCGCGAACATCAGCGTGAGCGTCTGCACGACCACGTAATCACGCGACAGGATCGAATCCACCATCCACGAGCCCATCCCTGGAATCGCAAATACCGTCTCGATCACCACCGACCCGCCGATCGCGTAGGTCAGCCGGACGCCGATGAGCGTGACCGAGGGCAGCAGCGCCGCCCGGAACACGTGCCGGAACAGCACGACCTGACGGCGCAGTCCCTTGGCGCGTGCGAAGTCTACGTATGCCGTCGAGAGCACGTCCACGAGCGACGAGCGCAAGTTCCGGCACAGCACCGCCGCAAACGCGTACGACAGCGTCAGCGCCGGCAGGAACAGGTGCCGCACATGGTCGACGAAGCCGGTGCCGTAGCCTTCCGCAGGGAACCACCGCAGCTTCAAGGAGAACAGGATCAGGAACAGGATCCCGACCCAGAACCCCGGCGACGCCAGCGGCAGCGCCATGGACGCGCGAATCAGCTGGTCCGGCCACCGGTCGCGGTACGCGGCGGCCACGAGGGCGAGCGGCACCGCGATCAGGACGGACAGCACGAGGCTGTACGTCACCAGGAAGAACGTGACCCCCATGCGCGACGGCAGCATCTCGGCCACCGGCGACTGGTACCGCAGGGACTGACCCAGGTTGCCGGTGGCCAGGTTCCGCATGTAGACGCCGTACTGCTGCCAAATCGGACGATCCAGCCCCCACTGGTGCCGCAGCGCCGTCACCGAGGCGTCGGTCGCCCGTTCGCCGAGGATCGCGGAGGCCGGATCGCCCGGCACCAGCTTGATCAGCAAAAAGATCAGGACCGTGACCAGCAGCGCGATCGGCACGGTCTGGCCAATCCGTCCCAGCGCGTAGCGCAGCATCGTCGCGGTCCCCGCCGGTGCCTACTGTTCGACGGCCACGTCCTTGAACAGCCACGGGCCGGTCGCCATCTGGACGAACCCGTGCATCTTCTTGTTGATCGCGACCGTGTACGGCGCGTAGTACAGCCAGATCAGGGGCGAATCCTGGATCGCGAGGTCTTGGATCTGATAGTAGATCTGGCGCCGCTTGTTTGGGTCGAGCTCCCGCATCCCGTCGGCGAGGAGCTTGTCCATCTGGGGCGAGTGGTACCCGGTGTGATACGACTTGGCCGTCACGAAGTCGAACTCGTAGTTCGCCAGCTCCGACGGATCGGGAACGTCGTTGGTCCAGCCGCCGACGTCGACCTGGTAGTCCAGCGCCCGCATCCGCTGGGTCGCGGCGGCGCGGTCGAGCGGCGCCAGGTTCAGCGTCACGCCAATCGGCGCCCACATCCCCTTCAGCAGGGTCGTCGCGGTCCCGGCGTCCCCAGAGCCGGCCCAGATCATCGCGGTGAGGGTCACAGGCGTCGCCACTCCCGATTCTTTCAGAAGCTGTTTCGCCTTCTCAATGTCGTACGTATACCCTTTCAAGCCTTTGTTGAAGTACTGAGTCGTCAGCGGCAGGAACGAGGTCGCCGGCACGCAGGCGCCGTAGCAGACGCCCTTGTTGATCCCGGCGCGATCGGTCGCATACGCCAGCGCCTGGCGGACCTTCACGTTGTTGAGCGGCGCCTGCGTGACGTTCAACAGCACGTGGGCGACCGCGGTCGACGGGTTGAGCTGCACGTCGAGGCGCGGATCCCGCTGCAGCACCGAGACCTGCGAGAACGGTGGATAGTCGATCCCGTCGACGTCGCCGGACTGCAGGGCGATCATGCGGCTATTGTCGTCTGGAATGTACCGGATGTGGAGTTCGGCCGTGCGCGGCCGTCCCTTCTCGTAGAAGTTGGGATTGGCCTTCATGACGAGTTCGTCGCCCTTCTTCCACTCCGTCAGCATGAACGGGCCGGATCCCACCGGCTTGCCGGCGATATCTTCGGGTTTCGCGTTCCGGAACACTTTCTCCGGCAGGATGCTGCTCGAGAACAACGAGACGTCCGAGAGAAACGGCGCCCACGGTTCCTTCAGGGTAATCACGAGCGTGTGGTCGTCCGTCGCGGCCATCGCCTGGACCGCCTCCAGCGCCCACTGCCACGGCCCGTCGAGGTCGTGCGCGCGCTGCAGCGACCACGCGGCATCCGCGGCCGTCACGGGATCGCCGTTCGACCATCGCGCGTCGCGCCGCAGGTAGAACGTCCACGTCTTGCCGTTCGGCGACACCGTCCACCGCTCGGCAAGGTCCGGGACGAAACCGTCGCCCTTGATATTCACGCGAACCAACTGCTGGTAGATCTGCATGAACGCCCAGATATCGGGGTTCGCATCTTGGGTGACCGGATCGAGGTTGTCGGCGGCGCGGTTCACGCCGAACACGATGACGTTCTTGTAGCCGGCGGCACCGGCGGTTCCAAACAGGCTCCCGGCCAACGCCACCGCAATCACGAAGGAGATGACCACTCGTCCGATGGGCACAGTCTGCCTCCTCCATCCGAGATGTCAGCGCACTGCCCCTTGCCGAAACCACCTCCCGCACCGACGGGCCGATGACGTTTACGCCTGTCCGCGCGCGTCGCGCGCCCCTGAGGATGTGCGGGATCGTTCGTGGAACGCCCACAGGCCTCCTCCTAGATGAGCGCGCACGCATGGAACGACCGGTCACGGTGAGGGATCGCACACGGTGAGCCTTCCTGCCGGCGCCTCCCGTTCTTCCAGGGTCGTCATCAAACCTTTACATGATCGTCATAGGCTGTCGTCGATGGCGGCATGAGGAGGGAACCCGTGGCTGAAGCTCCGGCACTGTCCCCGGTTACACCGCCCGATGAAACGACGGTGCTCGTGGTTGACGATGATCACAAGATCACCTCGCTCGTCCGAATGTACCTCGAGCGCGAAGGCTTCCACGTACTTGCGGCATACGACGGGGACCAGGCGCTCGAGCTCTTCGAGCGACATCACCCGGACTTCGTGATCCTGGACTTGATGCTGCCGCGCACAGACGGGATCGAGGTGTGCCGCCGTCTGCGGAAACGGTCCGCGGTGCCGATCCTGATGCTCACCGCGCGGGTCGAGGAGATCGATAAGCTCGTGGGTCTGTCGGTCGGCGCGGACGACTATGTCACTAAGCCGTTCAGCCCGCGCGAGCTCGTGGCCCGCGTGCAGGCCATACTGCGCCGCACGGCCACGCCGCGGCACCGGACGACCTCCCTCGTTCGCGGCAATCTGACGATGGATCTGGAACGGCACGAGGTTTCCGTCGGCGGGCGTGAAGTGCACCTCACCCCGAACGAGTACAAGGTCCTCCAGGCATTGATGGAGTTTCCCGGGCGCGTGTTCACCCGTGACCAACTGTTGGCGCACGTGTACGCATTCGACGAAGCGGTGGTGGTGGACCGGACGATCGACGTCCGGATCGGCAAACTGCGGGAGAAACTGGGAGACAACCCGGTGCGGCCCCGCTACATCGAGACGGTACGCGGCGTCGGCTACAAACTCGTGGAGCCCAAGCGCGCGGACTAGTGTAGCGTCCTGAAAGTACGGTTACATAACACGGAGCGGATCTCCCGTGTACGTCCAGGCGAACGGCTTCGCATCGACGTTGTACTCGGCAATGGCGCGCATGATCGTGTTGATGAGCTCTTGTCGAGAGGGAAAG
>DATGJN010000096.1 GCA_035295165.1 bacterium | reverse complement strand
CTTTCCCTCTCGACAAGAGCTCATCAACACGATCATGCGCGCCATTGCCGAGTACAACGTCGATGCGAAGCCGTTCGCCTGGACGTACACGGGAGATCCGCTCCGTGTTATGTAACCGTACTTTCAGGACGCTACACTAGTGGGAGTGGGAGGTTGCGCCATATCAAAGACGCATCGGACGTGTGGGAGAGGGCCTAACGATCCCCTCCTTTACGTCTGTCTGATCGGCTAAGGGCCTATTCTAACCGACGCACATCTCCGAACGGAACGGCGGGCAGGTGCGCAGCCACTGGTTGTGCAGCCACTCGATACGGGGCAGCGGGGTGGTGGGAACGTAGTGCCTCGGCGGTGGCGTCTGTACCGGCGCCTGTCGCCCTATTCCGCTGGCTACCAAGGCAATCATAACGACGAGGATTACAGCGATCTTGGCGAGCGTTTGGTGTGGCGTCATGCACGCGCTGTCCCTCCCTTCGGTGCTCGCCTCCCGCGCAGGTCCTGAGAATCGCAGAAACATGATGGCCGCTACTATGCTAATCCGTCCTTCCTTTGGGTCTCTATCCAAAATCGGCAGGGTTGCCCGTTCGCCGCCCTACACATTGTCATATCACCGTCACGGGCCTTCACGTGCATATATCGCATGGCTTCTTGTAGACTCGACCTGTCGAACCCTCATTGATTCTAAATGCGTTTTCTGTTGCCGCGTTCAGGGTGCGGCAAATTCCCACATGGCCATGTCGATCCCGTGCTCTTTCAGGCTCTTTTCGGGGCGGGCCGATCTACGCAAATAGGGCCGGCGACCTATGTTTGGTCCGGCTGAAGGTTTGTATCATGACCCTAAGGGCATCCGAAAGAAAGTGTGCCAACATGGGTTCTATGAGGAGGGGCGAACGATGACACCCATCACACGGCGAACGTTTCTCTGGCAGGGCGGGGTCGCGTTGGGAGGCCTGATGGCGGCTCCGCTGCTCGGGGCGCTGCCGGTGAGCGGCGCGACCGACGCCACGGTGGTGACGAAGCTCAACAACGCGCACTGGGGTCTGTTCACCGCGGAGGTCGTGGGCGGGCGCGTCGTTCGTACGATGCCGTTCGGGAAAGATCCGCATCCCAACGCGATGGTGACGGTAATGCCGGACCTGCTGTACGGGTCCGCCCGCGTGAAGTACCCAATGATCCGCCAAGGCTTTTACCGTGACCGGTCGCGCAGCGATACGGCGGGGCGCGGCAACGAGCCGTTCGTGCGGGTGTCGTGGGACGAGGCACTCGACATCGTGGCGGGCGAAATCAAACGCGTGAAAACCCAGTACGGCAACCGGGCGATCTACGGCGGCGACTACGGCTGGCAGAGTCCAGGGAAGTTTCACAGTGCCTCCGGGGCGATGCAGCGGCTGTTTGTGCTGCTCGGCGGCTTTGTCTACCGCGTGAACTCGTACAGCGCGCCCACGTTGCCGGTGATCAGCCCGCACGTGGTCGGCGATGCGGCGCCGCGCGGGTCGGCGTGGCCGAGCCTGATCAAGAACAGCACCTTAGTGGTGATGATGGGGTACGATCCGCTCGTCAACGCGAAGGTGCTCTCTGGAGACGGCGGGCACCTGGTCATGAACTGGGTGACGCAACTCCGGGACGCCAAGATCCCCGTCGTGTCCGTGAACCCGCTGCAAACCGACACCGACGACTTCCTGAAGGCCCAGCGCATCGCGATCCGCCCGAACACGGACACGGCGATGATGCTCGGGACGGCGCACGTATTGTACACGGAGAACCTCCACGATCAGGCGTTCCTCGATAAGTACACCGTCGGCTTCGACAAGTTCGCCGACTACCTGACCGGGAAAACCGACGGGCAGCCGAAGACGCCGGAGTGGGCCGCGCCGATCACCGAAGTCCCGGCCGAGACGATTCGCACGCTCGCGCGCCGCATGGCGAAGTCGCGGACCGTGCTGATGGGCGGCTATCCGCTGCAGCGCGCGTCGCACGGCGAGCAGCCCGTCTGGATGATGATCACGCTGTCCGCGATGCTCGGCCAGTTCGGGCTGCCGGGGGGCGGCGTCCAAATCGACTTCCCTGTGACGATCGGTGCCCCGATCGGCACCGCGCCAGCCGTGCCGGGGTTGACCACGGGCCAGAATCCCGTAAAGGACTTCGTGCCGATCAACATGTGGACCGACATGCTGCTCAACCCAGGCAAGACGATCGATTACGACGGCCAGAGGATCACGTACCCCGACATCAAGCTCGTGTACGTGGCCGGCGGCAACAACTTCCATCACGCAATGGACGTCAACCGGGTGGTGCGCGCCTGGCAGCATCCCGAAGTCACCGTCGTGCACGAGTACGCGTGGACCGCGACCGCGAAGCACGCGGACATCGTGCTGCCGGCGACCACGACGCTCGAGCGCAACGACATCATCTCGACGAGCCAGTTCATCGCGGCGATGCAGCAGGTCGTGCCGCCGCTGTTTGAGGCCCGCAACGACTTTGACATCTGCGCCGCACTCGCCGCCCGTCTCGGCGTCGGCCCGCAGTACACGGAAGGCAAGGACGAGATGGCGTGGCTCCGACAGTTCTACGGGGTGGCCGCGCAGCAGGCTCAAAAGCAGGGGATGGCGTTCCCCGACTTCGATACGTTCTGGCAGCAGGGTTATCTCGAGTTCCCGGTGACGGATGGCGCCGAGCAGCTCGTCGGGTACGGCGATTTCCGTGCCGACCCCGTGAACCATCCGCTCGGCACGCCGTCTGGCAAGATCGAGATCTATTCCGAGACGATCGCATCGTTCAAGTACGACGACTGCCCGCCGCACCCGACCTGGATCGCGCCGAGCGAGTGGCTGGGCAGTCCGCTGACGGCGCAGTTCCCGCTGCATCTGCTCACGCCGCACCCGCCGGATCGGCTGCACTCGCAACTGGACGAGACGCGGCTGCGGCAGCAGTATGAGGTCGGTGGGCGCGAGCCGATCTGGATCAATCCCGCGGATGCTTCCGCCCGGGGCATCGCCAACGGCGACGTCGTACGGGTGTTCAACGGTCGCGGGCAGACGCTCGCGGGAGCCGTCGTCACCGCGCGCACGCGGCGCAGCGTCGTCGTGATGCACGAGGGCGGCTGGTACGATCCGCTCAACCCGGGGGCAGCCGGGACGCTGGATCGCCACGGGAGCGTCAATAACGTGACAAGCGACGCGCCGAACTCGAAGCTGTCCGACGGCAACGCGTCACACTCGTCGCTCGTGCAGGTGGAGAAGTACGTGGGCGTGCCGCCGGCCGTCACGGCGTTCACGCCGCCAGCGGGCGCGTGACATGCGCCCGAACTGGGAGGTGAAAGGATAGTCTTGACGGGTTGAACGTGACACATAGTGTGGCCGGACGGGTCACACTATGTGTCCTACGCGCCGCACGTAGTTGCCCCGTAGACACATAGCAATCCTTGGGAGGGCGGAAATCCAACGCCCTCTCCTTTCTTTTGCAGGACTTCCTTCGACTGTCCTGGGACCTCTTAGACAAGTTTTAGACAAGTAACAATGTTCACCACAAGCACCGCGTAGGAATCCATATTTGGCAAGCATTTGGGGGCACAGGATGCCGGTCGATCTCGGGTTTCACTGGTCGATGCTCAACGACTACGACCGAAACGCGCTGTACCGCGCGGCGATCCGGCGAGTGGCGCCGGATCGGGTCGTGTACGACCTCGGGGCGGGGGTGGGCCCGATGTCGTACTATGCGCTCACCGCGGGCGCGCGTCGCGTCTATGCCTTCGAGGTCGATCGGGATGCGCTCCCGTACCTGCGCCGGCTCTCCTGCGAGTTTCGAAACTTCGTGCCGCGCCGCGCCGACGTCCTGCGGGCCGCGCTGCCCCGCGAAGCACCGGACGTCATCATCTGCGAGATGTGGTCCGCGTGGCTGACCGACTGGCCGATGGTCAAGGCCCTTGAGCGGGTGCGGGCGCGGGCGCCGCGCGCGCAGGTCATCCCGGCCCGCGGCCACCACCTCGTCCAGCTCGTGCACGCGCGCCACCGGTCCGGGCTTCCGCTGCGCGTCACGCCGGGCACGGAAGCCGCGGTGATCGGCGAAACGCCGGCGACGCTGGACATGTCGCTGCCGGCCCTGGCGTGCGTCTCTGATTTCCGCGAGCGGGTCCCGCCCGTGGACGCGACCGTGGCGCTCGTCCCGCTCGTCACCGGTTCCGTGAACGCAGTGCGCCTGTTCAGCTACGAGGAAGTCTGGCCGGGTCACCTTCTGCCGCGCATCGGAACGCGCGCGGACGAACTGCTCCGGTGGATCCCGTCCGTACGCGTGCGCGAGGGACGGCGCGTGCGCCTGCGCGTCCAGTACGCATGGGGCAAAGCGCCTCAGATCTGGCTCGAGTAGGCGCGACGTGATGACGTGACCGCGGTCAAGACCCGTCGTGCCCCTCCGTTGACGGCGGGCGTGCGGCGTGTCCATCCCGCACGCTTTGCTGAGGGCGCCGCTGTGGTACGATCGCAGAGAGCGGGCAACGACCTCGCGCCTAGCGCACCGCGCCGTAGGCGTCTCGCCGGGGATCCACCCCCAGCGCCCGGACGCCCGTCCCGGGATCGATTCCGATCGCCTTGGCGCTACCGACGCTCACCGGGCTCGCGCCCTCCACGGCAAGCTCGGCCCAATCCGCGATCGTCGTGACCCCGTATCCGTCCGACTCGAGCGCGCGGCGCGCCTCCGGCGGGAACCGACCCTCCAGAAACATCGCGGACAGCGTGTCGTAGTGGAGCGCGCCGCCGAGCAGAAACCGCGGCGCCTCGACCGCCTCCTGTGGGCTAAGCCCGTAGTCGAGGACGTTCGTCACCACCTGGAGATTGGTCTGCACCTGGCTGTGCCCCCCCGGCGTCCCTCCGATGAGACGCAGCCGATCGTCCCGCGTCACCATGTACGTGTGCAGTGTGTAGACCGGCGTCTTGCCGCCGGCGACGAGATCCGGATGGTCCGGCCGGACGCTCGCAGAGTCGAGCCGACCGTTGACGAGGATCCCGGTACCGGGGATCATCACGCCGGCATCGGTCCACAGGCTCTGGATCATCGACACCGCGTTGCCCTGCGCGTCGATCGCGGACAACGCCGTCGTGTCGCCGGACCGATCCGCCCGCGCCGCAGACGTCGCGCGCCCGCGCAACCCGGCGCGGATCTCAGCGACGCGCGAGGGGGACAGCACGCGATCGAGCGTGAACCCGGTCCACCGCGGATCCCCGAACCAGCGGTCGCGGTCCTCGAACGCGGCACGGACCGCGTTCGCGAGCAGCACGACCCGGTCCCCGCTCTCGTACGGGACCGTCCCGAGGTCCACGCCCGCAAGCGCGCTCAACATCTGCGCGAGCATCCACCCCTGGGACAACGGTGGCGGCGTGTGGAGAACGTGGCCGCGGTACGCCGCGCGCACCGGCTCCCCCCACACCGCATGGTAGGCGGCGAGGTCCCGCGCGGTCACGAGCCCGCCTGCGTCTGCGAGCCCCCGCACGAACGTCGTGCCGAGCTCGCCCTCGTAGAAGTCGCGGGCGCCCCGCTCGGCGAGCCGGCGGAACGTACCGGCGAGATCGGGCTGCCGGAACAGCGTGCCGGGCGCCGGCGGATGGCCGCCCGTAAGGAGCACCGAGGCGCACGCCCCGTTCGCCCGGTACTTGTCCTGATACGTCTGAATCCAATGGGTGAGCGACTCGTACATCGGGAACCCGCGCTCCGCCAGCTCGATCGCGGGGTGCAGCAGCTCGGCCCACGGGAGCGTGGCGAACCGCGCATGCGCCTGGCTCCACCCGTCGAGGATCCCCGGCACCGTGGAGAGGATCCCGCCGCGGTCAGGCATCCCGCCGCGAAAGTGCGCGGGCGTCACCGCCTCCGGCGCCGGACCACCCGCGTTGAGCGCGTGCACGCGCCCCGTCCCCGCATCGTAGATCAGGAAGAACCCGTCGCCCGCCACCCCGCACATGTGGGGGCGGACGACGGCCACGGCCGCGGCGGTCGCGATCGCAGCGTCAATGGCGTTGCCGCCACGGTCAAGAATCCGCATGCCGGCGGCGACCGCCAGCGGATGGCCCGCCACGACCGCCGCCCCGGCGCCGCGGATCGGCCGGTACCGCGTCTTGCGCGCACCGGTCGGACTCGAGGTCGCGCTCACTCTGCCCCACCCCCATCGCCGCCGCGGATGCACGTCCCCGAGTACGCTACGCGCCAGGCCGGGGCTTCACCTGCGCGGACGCCGCCGGGGCCGTGGTCAGGATATCCGCCAGCGGGTACGTCGAGGCCGAGGCCGAAGACGCGTGTGGCGAGGGCGACGGGACGATGGTCCTCCTCAAGTTGATCATGAGCGGCGCGCTGACGATCGCCATCTTCGGCGGCCTCCTGTTCCTGCCGGCAGGCACGCTGCATTGGTGGCGGGCGTGGGTGTTCCTCGGTGTGGTTTGCGTGGCCACGGTGGCGACGTATGTGAGTATTTTCCCCGGCAACGAGGCCCTCCTCAACGAACGCCTGAAGGGACCGATCCAGCAGGGACAGCCGCTTGCGGACAAGATCGTCACCGTCGCGTTGGTCGCCACCACATTCGGGCTGATCGCGTTCATCCCCCTCGACGTCTTCCGGTTTCGCCTGATGGGCGAGCCCGGAGTCTTGGTGTCATCGCTTGGGTTGGTCCTCTTTGTCGCGGGATGGTGGATCATCGCGCTTGGCCTGCGAGAGAACGCCTTCGCCGCGCCGGTCGTGAAGCTCCAGGCAGAGCGGCACCAAACGGTCATCGACACCGGAGTCTACGCAGTCGTGCGACATCCCATGTATGCGGGGGGCATCCTGTTCTTCGTTGGCATGCCCCTGTGGCTCGGATCCTACGCGGCGGCGCTGCTCGCGAGCGTTCCGATCGCAACGGTTGTGGCGCGGGCCACGATCGAGGAGCGGTTTCTGAGGCGGGAACTGGCGGGCTACGACGCGTACATGGCCCGCACGCGGTACAGATTGATCCCGTTTGTCTGGTAGAACGGCCAGCGTTCACGTGCTCGCGTGATGCCTCACGCCGGAAGCCGCAACTCCCGCGCCAACCGCTCCAACTCGGCGAGGCTCTGCGCGAGCGTGAGTTGACGATAGCTGATGTCCGCGACCAGGAGGCGAACCCCGAGCACCTCGTACCGCGCGGCCAGCTCCCGGGTCAACGGATGGGCCACCCCGGGCCGGGCGGTGAGGAACAGGTCCTCCATGGAACGCCCGGCGTGGGCGACGAGCGGGGCGAGGCGCGCGAGCCCGTCCTTCACCTGCTCGGGCCCGAGGCCGAGCGGGTGCCAGCCGTCGCAGGCGGCGGCGACCCGGCCCAGCGCGGCGTCGCTCTCCCCACCCCCTAGGATCGGAAGGCGCGCGCCCTGCGGCGGCTTCGGGTCCATCGCAAACGGCGCGAATCGGTAGAACACTCCGTCGAACTGCACGGGGTCGCGGGCCCAACTCGCCTTCAGCACCCGGATCGCCTCGACGATACGGCGCCCGCGGTCACGAAACGGCTGGCCGAGCAGCGCAAATTCCTCCTCCAGCCACCCGGCACCGACGCCGAGGATGACGCGCCCGCCCGACAGGAAGTCGAGCGTGCCGACCGTCTTCGCGACGGCCAGCGGCGGGCGCATCGGTAGCACGAGCACCGATGTGCCGAGGCGGACTCGGCGCGTGACCGCGGCGGCCCAGGTGAGGGCCGTGAACGCGTCGAGGTACGGGACCGTCGGCTCCCACGGCGCGCGCCGATCGGCGGTATAGGGGTACGGGCTCTGGATCGAGAGCGGCATCACGATGTGGTCGGTCACCCACAGCGACGTAAAGCCAAGGGCCTCGGCCCGCGTCGCGACCGCGGCGAGCGCCTCGGTTGTCGCGACCGGACCGGCGACGGGCAACGTGACACCGTACTCCATGCGAACCTCCCCGCGCGGAGGATCAGGATCCTCCGGTTTGTCCTCTCCGTCGCCGGCCGGTCACTTGTCGAGCGGGTACAGTGGCCGCGTGACGTGCCGAAACACGAGCTTTTCCATGTTACAGCAATTGGCGCCGGGCGTCTCCGCGATCAGGAGCTCTGCGGCAATCGGCCGGTACGAGACGCGGAAGTGCGACGGGGACTTGACGAACACGAGGTCCGCCTGTGACGGCTCCAGCCCAACCGAGCGGAACAGCCCGGGATCCCACTCGAGTGTCGGCAACTCGCGGAGGAGGATGGAGATGCCGCCCAGGGCCAGCACCGCGATCCGCCCCTGGTGCACGGCGACGCCCGTCATCCCTGGTCCCGTCATCGTGAACGTCCCGTCGCCGAGTGCGCGCACGGTTCCGGTGACGGTGACCGGATGGCCGTCGGCGCGGTTGACCGTGTGGCCGAGCGGCACCGTGATCGCCGCGCCCACCCCGGCCGCGTGCGCGGCACGCACGGCCGGCGCGTCCACCAGCGTGAGCAGCGCGGTCTTGCCCGACCGGTCGACGCCGCGCGCGAGCAGGGCGCGCAGCACCGCGGCGTGATCGCCGGCGCTCCCGCCGCTCGGGGCGTCGCCGGAGTCACCAATCACGACCGGCCCACGAGGAGCGGCTAGGGCGCGTCCGAGCGCGTCGTCGAGGGACGGCAGGTTCGGCGCAAACTCGGCGCGCCGCTGCCACGCTTCGTCGCACAGCGCCTCGGCGGCGCGGCGCGCCGCGTCCCGGTCGCCGTCCGAGACCACGACCGCCGCGAACCCCAGGTCCGGGACGTCGAGCCACGGCTGCACAGGGAACAGCGACCCCGCGAGAATGCGCCCCTCGGCCTCGAGCGCGGCCGTCCGGTTCATCAGGTCCCGGAACGGCGGCGCATCGGTGGTCGTGCTCGAGGGACTCAGCAGCAGGTGCCGCTTCGCGAGCTCGGTGACCGGCCGCACCTCGCCGGCGACCCGCCGCAGCAAGAGGCGCGCCGTACGCTCCCCGGTCTCGTAGATGTCGGTATGGGGGTAGGTCTTGTAGCCGACCAGGATGTCGGCGGACCGGGCCATCTCGGGCGTGATGTGCCCGTGCAGGTCGAGGCTTGCGGCCACCGGTACGGCGGGTCCCACGAGCCGCCGGACCGCGTGCAGCACCAGCCCGTCGCCGTCCGGGTGGTCGTCCAGCACGAGGGCGCCGTGGAGGCTCAGCAGCACCGCGTCTACCGGCATCGCCGCACGCAACCGCCGCAGCAGATCGTCGAGGATCGCGTCGAACGCCGTATGGCGCAGCGGCCCGCCCGAGCACGCATGGGCGCCGACGAGCGGCACCGGGATGACGCCGCGCTCGGCGAGCACATCGAGAAACCCCGCTAGCTCGATCCGCGGCCCACGGGCGAGCGCGAGCACGTCCTCCCCCGCGACGAACGTGTCGGCCTTGAACCAATCCAGATCGCTCGGGCCGGGGGCGAACGTGTTCGTCTCCTGCTTGAAGGTGGCGACGGCGATTCGCATCCTACGCGTCCCCGGGCACCGCGAGCACGAACGCGAGGGCGTCGCCGGAGACGACGCGCGGCAGCGTGCGCAGGAACAACACCCGCCCGCTGCGCGCGGCCGGCACGTCGGCAAGCACCGTCCCGTCGGGGTCTCGCACCTCACCGAGCGACTGGCCCTGCGTCACCCGGTCCCAGACGCGGATCGCGGGCACGAACAGGCCGGACGTCGGACTGAGGTGGTCCACCTGGAGGTGCCCGGCCCCCTGGACGTCGGTCTCAACCAGGTAGCGCGGCGGGTCCACCGGGTAGCGGCCTTCGAGAATGCCGAGAAACGCGAGGACGTTCCGGACGCCCTGCACGGCCGTGGCCCGGTCGTGCGGCCGGCACCGCCCTTCGCCGGGCATCTCGACGTAGATCGCTGGCAACCCGCGCTCCCCGGCGGCCGACAGCGTCCGGCCGGGCAGGCCGCCGGTTCCCCAAACCAGGTCCAGCCCGAACGCGATCGCGGCGGCGCGTTGGACCCGCCCGAGGTCCCCGGGTCGCATGTGGTAGCCGGCGAGCGGATGGATCGCGTACATGGTCCCGCCGCCGTGAAGGTCGAGCAACAGATCGACCTGGGTTAGCAGGTAGGTCGCGTACGCGTGCGCGACCCGCTCGCTCGGCGTGCCGTCGCGGCGGCCGGGGAAGATCCGAGCGAGGTTCTGGTGGTCCCAAGCACCCTCCCGCGTCGCGGTGGAGAACGCGGGGCCGTTCGTGATGGGCACACCGAAGAACGTCCCTCGCATCGTGCGCGGGTCCAGGGCAGCAAACACATCCTGGATCGCGACCGGGCCCTCGTACTCGTCCCCGTGCACCGCCCCGGTGGCGAGCAGCGTCTTGCCGGGCGCATGCCCACGCGCAACGAGCGCCGGAAACGCAAGGTCCTGACCATCGGGCAGGCGGTCGATCACGAGACGAAGGCGCCGCTTCGTCCCCGGCGGCACCGCCGCGAGCGAAAATTCGCAGACGGGGATGCGGATCGGGTCATGGGGCATGAAACGTCGAACCCCCCCTCGCTCAGCGTGTCGGCCGCAAGACGCGGAGCACCCGCCGGCGCGCGCGCGGGGTCACGTCTGCCCCGAGGGTGCGCGAGATCGCGGCGCACGCGTCGAGCAGCTCGGGCGCGATCGCTCCGAGCCGTCGGGCGCCCATGCGTGCCACCGGCGCGGCGATGCTCACCGCGCCGACGACCCCGTGTCCGTCGAACAGCGGCGCGGCGACGCACACCGCGCCGACGGCCTGTTCCTGCCGGTCGATCGCGTACCTGCGGTCGCGAACGGCGCGCACTTCGGCCACAAACCTTGGCACCGTCGTGATCGTCCGCGCGGTGAAGCGCGGCATCCCGGCCGCACGCAGCAGCTTCGCGAGTTCGGGTTCCGGGATATGCGCGCCGATCGCCTTGCCGAGCGCAGTCGCGTGCAGCGGGACGGTGCTTCCGGGCGTCTCGACGAACCGGAGCGGCCGCGGGCTCGGCAGCACGTCCAGGTACACCACGCGGCGATCGTGCCACACGGCGAGGTTCACGGTGTCGCCCGACCGGTCATGCAAGTGTTGCAGGTATGGTTGCGCCACGCGGCGGAGGTCGACGATCGCGTGCGCGACCTGGGCGAGCTGAATCAACCGCAGCCCCGGATGATACGTGCCGCCGGGGCCGCGTTCGATAAAGCCGCGACCCTCCAGCGTGACGAGGGAGCGGAACGCCGTGGCCTTTGGCATACCGGTGCGGGCCGCGACCTCGCCGAGCGTGAGCGGGCCCTCGGCGAGCGTCTCCAACATGGCGAGCCCGCGCTCGAGCGCTGCCACCGCATACCGGCGCGACTCCGCAACCGCGAAGCCCCGGCGTCGAGCGGAACGGCCGAACCGCCGCTTCGGTCCGACTGCGGGCCGGGCACCCCCGCCGCGCCCGCTCCGATCGCGGCGCGGGCGAAGCCGCCTCGCGGCGCCGGCGGCGCGGGCGCGTCCCGCGCGCCGAGTTGCGGGCGGCGTGCCAACGCGTCGCCGGGAACGGGCCGTCACCATCCGCCGTACGCCACCCAGCCGCCGTCTGCCATCGTGAGCGACCCGTTGACGAAGGACGCGCGCGGCGAGCAGAGAAACGCGGCGACCTCCGCCATTTCCTCCGGCGTGCCCCAACGGCCCTGCGGCGTGCGCCGCTCGACCACCTCGCCCGAGAAGTCGATCGGCATCTCCCGGACGGTGCTGATGTAGCCGGGACCGAGCGCGACGACGCGCAGGCCATGGGGCGCCCACTCGCAGGCCAGCGCCTGCGTCAGCCCCACGAGGCCGTGCTTGGCGGTGCAGTACGCGGCGCGCCGCGGCATCCCCCGGATCGAGAACACGGACCCGATGTTGAGGATGACGCCGCGGCGGGCGGGGATCATCACGCGCGCGGCGGCCTGACTCATCAGGAACGCGCCGGTCAGGTGCGTATCGATGAGACCGCGCCACGCATCCAGCTCGAGGGTCAGCGTGTCGCGGATCTGGCCGGTCCCGGCATTGTTGACGAGCACGTCCAGCCGGCCAAACTCCCGCACCGTTTCGTCGACGATCCGCCGGACATCGGCCGGGTCGCGCACGTCCGCGACGAGCCCGTGCGCGCGGGCGCCCGACACCCGCAGACGCTCCACCGCGTCGGAGACGCGGTCGGCGCGGCGCGCGCAGATCGTCACCGCGGCTCCGCCGGCGCTGAGGCGTCTGGCGATCGCACCGCCGATGCCCTGACTACCGCCGGTCACGATCGCCACCTGCCCCGCGAACTCGCCCTCGACCGCGTTGTCCGTCACGACCGCGTCCCTCCTCGCGGGCCGCGCGCGGCCCCGCAGATCTCGCACCGGAGCGTTCCCCTAGGCCACGTCGGCCGGCCCGGCGCGCACCTCGACGAACGCGGCGCGCGCCGCCTCGAGCGTCCGTGTCACGTGTTCCGCGGTGTGCGCCGCGCTCAGATACCATCGTCCGCCCGGAACGACGCGCACGCCGCGCCGCAATATCGCCTCGGCGAACTGCGCGTACTGGACGGCGCCTTCGCTCCTCGCGACGCGCGGCTCGTCGATCGCCGGGCGGTCCGTGATCCACATGTGAAACACCGGCCCCGACCCCTGCACCAGCACGGGCACGCCGACCTCCGCCCCGAGCCGACGCAACCCCTCCATCAGCGCCCGCCCGGTCGCCGTCATCCTCGCGTAGACGTCGCCGCCGCCGGCGGCGAGGGCTTCGAGCGTCGCCTTGGCAGCGGCCATGGCCGGCGGGTTGCCGTTGTACGTACCGCCGTGCAACACGGCGCCGGATCCCAGTTGCTCCATCAGATCGCGCCGCCCGCCGACCGCGCTCAGCGGGAACCCGTTCGCAATCGCCTTGCCGAACACGGTGAGGTCCGGACGGACACCGAGCAACGACTGGGCGCCGCCCAGCGCCACGCGAAAGCCCGTAATCACCTCGTCAAAGATCAACACCGCGCCGTCGCGGGCGCACCACGCGCGGATCGCTTCGAGGTACCCGGGCCGCGGCGGGATGACGCCAGTGTTGCACAGGATCGGCTCGAGGATCACCGCCGCGATCTGGCCGCGGTAGCGGGAGGCGGCCACCTCCACGGCCTGCAAGTTGTTCCAAGGCAGCACGAGCACGTCCTGCAGCGCACTCGCCGGCTGGCCTCCGGTGCCCGGGAGGGCCGGCGCGACCGGCCCTTCCGGCTCGGGTCGGTCGGCGACGAAGATCGTGTCGAGCCAGCCGTGGTAGTGCCCTTCGAAGCGGATGACCTTCCACCGCCCCGTGGCCGCACGGGCGATCCGGATGGCCGCGTGCACCGCTTCCGAACCCGACGACGCGCACCGGAGAACTTCGCTCGACGGTACCGCAGCCCGGAGCCGCTCGGCGACGTCCGCCTCGAGCGGATGCTGGCCGGCGAACGCCACCCCGTCCCGCACGGCGGCCACCACGGCGTCGGTGACCCTCGGGTCTCCGTGCCCGAGGATCACCGGGCCCATCCCGAGCATGTAGTCGATGTAGGTGTGGCCGTCGAGATCCTCGATCTCGGCCCCCCGCCCGCGCGCGACCACGAGCGGGGCCGGGCGCTCCGCGAGACGGATGTTGCTGTTGACGCCGCCGGAGAGCACCCGGCGCGCGCGTGCCATGTACGCGGGGGCACTCGTGTATTCGTACGGCCACGCATCCTCGGGTCTACGGCTCATGCGCCGATCCTCCTCGCCGCCAGACGACTCGCGCCGGTGTTTCATTGCACAAAACCGAATTTCATGACCCGATCGCCACCCATGATAGCGGGGGACGTGTGCGGCGGTCAAGACGCGCGCCCCCCGTCGGCGGCGTGCGGTCGACACGCGGAGGAAAAAAAGAAACGATGTTTCGCACAGCGATACGCCGGGGATCCCCGCCGATGCGGAAGATTGTACGTCGTCGCGGAGGCGAAGCAGGAGCTGATGTCGCGGACCGCGTAACGGAGGCCGCAAGACCACAGGCGACGGAGGTGGCGGATGGCAGTGCAGGGAGAAACGATCGCGGTCTTCGGAGGCGGACGCGGGCTCGGGCGGGCGGTGGCGCTCGCCGGAGCACGGGCGGGCGCTCGGATTGTCGTGGCCGCGCGGACGCGTGCCGATGTCGAAGCCGTGGCCGCGGAGGCGCGCGCGCTCGGCGCGGAGGCACAGGCGGTCGCCGCGGATGCGCGCCGGTCTGCGGACGTCGAGGCGGTGCTCGCGGCGGCGGACCGGTGGGGCCCTGCGGGGATCGTCGTCAGCACGGTCGGCGAATCCCTCGTCAAACCGTTCGAACAGTGCACGCTCGACGACTGGCACCGCGTCATCGAAGGCAACCTGACGCCGGCGTTTCTGATCGCGCAGGCGGCGATGCCGCGGCTGATCGCGCGCCGCGGAGGCCGCTTGGTGCTCGTCTCGTCGCGCGTCGCCGTCAACGGCGGGGCGATCGCGGCGATCTACGGCGCGGCCAAGGCGGGCGTCGTCGGTCTGGCCCGGTCGCTGGCGCTGCTCGGCAAGCCGTACGGCGTCGCGGTGCACGCCATCTGCCCGGCCCCGATGGATACCCCGATGCGGTGGGCGGCGACGCCGGAGTTCGACCGCACGAAGGTCATCCCCGCGGAGGCCGTTGCCGACGTGATCCTCGCGGTCGCGGCGTACCCGTCGGTCACGCTTGAGGACGTGATGGTGCCGGCGGCGGTGACGTACACCGCGTAGGAACCTGGCCGCGCCCAGAGAACACTACGTCATCGCCAGGCCGGGAGCCCACCATCGACACGCCCGTTCCACACAACGACCGGCGTCTGCCCGAGGGTGCCGTCCAGCAACGGCCCGATCTGCCCGAGCGGCCGATCTTGGACGCCGGGTCGCCGTGCCCTGCCTGCGGTCACCCCATGGTCCGCCTCTGGTGCCGCGTCCGCTGCGAGGCGTGTGGGTTCTTCGAAGGCTGTGAAGACTGACCTCGAGGAGTCGATGATGTTTGAGCTGGTCAAAACCCTGACAGAGCTCACCGGGCCGACCGGGCGCGAGGACGAGGTCCAGGAGTGGATCGCGCGCGCGTGGGGCGAGCGCGGCCTCCGCGTGGAGCGCACGCCGATCGGCAACGTGATGGCGCATCTGGGAGGGACGGGGCCGAAGCTCCTGATCGGCGCGCACGCGGACGAGATCTGCTTCCGCGTCAAGAGCGTCGACGATCAGGGCTTTGTGTGGCTGACCGCGGGCCGCGGTCTCGGCGAGCAGCGCCCGCCGGAGCCCACTCCGCTCGGGCTGGTCGCCGAGATCCTGACCGAGACCGGGATCGTTCGCGGGACGTTCGTCACGGTCACGGGGCACGTCATGACCCGGCAGCAGCGCGCCCGCCTCGAGCGTGAAGGTACCGACTGGATGGACTTCTACGTGGACATCGGCGCGCGCACGCGCGCCGACGCCGAATCGCTCGGCATCCACCCGGGCTGCCCGGTGATCAACGCGGTGGTGACGCGGCGCGAGGGTAAGAACATCGTCGGCAAGGCGATGGACGACCGCGCCGCGCTCGCGCTCATGACGGCGATGCTCGACGGGCTCGACCGGTCGCGCCTCCAGTACGACGTCTGGTTCACCTCGACGATCGCGGAGGAAATCGGCCTGATCGGCGCGCGCTCGGCGGCGGCCGGGTTCGACGTCGGGCTGATCGTCGAGGTGGGCCTCGCGGGTGACATTCCGCTCGTCGACCGCCGGCAGATGCCGGTCTCGCTCGGCGCCGGGCCGATCGTCGTGCACAAAGACATGACGCTCCCCTACAGCACGGTGCCGACGCGCGCGGTGATCGGCGCCGCCCGCGGCGCCGGGATCCCGTTCCAGCACGCCGTGTTTCAGAACTTTTCGAGCGACGGCCGCGAGTGGATCCAGGAGGGCGTACCCACGGCGATGGTGGCGTTCCCGTGCCGGTACACGCACAGTCCAAACGAGACCGTGCAGGAGTCGGACCTCGTGCTGACCGCAGACCTGCTGCGTGCGTTCGTCACGACGCCGCCCGCATAGGGCCGTCGCGCCAGTGCGCGGACGCGGCGGACCACCGGCGGCCCAACCGCGGTCGCACGGTTAAACACGGTACAGGAAACGCAGGCGTGGGGCGATCGCAAAGTTGAGCTGCAGCAGCACGATGAACGCGATGCTCCAATACGTACTGACGACGCAGAGCAGCGCCCCCAGCGCGTACAGCGCTTGCGCGACCACGATGCGCCGCTCCATCGAGGCCCGCACGTCCGGCGGCGTACCCTCCCGCAGCAGGCCTGCCCGGAGCACATAACGCCAACTGCCGTAGAGCGTCACGCCGAGCAGGAGCACGGTGATCCAGTAGGCGAGCAGCGCGACGCGATAAGTGATGAACGCGGCCAACAGCGCCGTCGAAAACGGCGTGACCGACACCGCGAGTAAGAACGCGATGTGGATCCACGCCACGTTCCGGTCCCCACGAGCGAGCCAGTTGAGCTGGGTTTGCTGGCCGATCCAGAAGATGCCGAGGGTCATGAAGCTCATCAAGTACGCGATCAACCGCGGCGTCAACGCCACCACGGCGCGCCACAGATCGTGCTCGGTGTGAATTGCCTCGGTCGCCGGCACGTGGAGGTCGAGCACGAGCAGCGTCATCGCGATCGCGAACACGCCGTCGCTCAGCGCCGCGAGGCGTTCCAGGCTTTGACCGGCGAAGCGATTGTACACCGCTTCCATGACGTCTGCGCACTCGCCGGCGCGGGGCGGGCCGGCGGACGCGCCGCCTGCCCGCCGCCGTCACGCCAGCCGGTACACGCCCGGTTTGACTTCGGGGAACCGATTCCACACCTCCCCGTCGTGCCCGGGGCAAATCAGATCCTCTTTACCGCCCGCGAGCGTCCGGATCCGTTCCATGCCCCGCAGGCACTCCGCGATCGCACCCAGGTGGATCGCCGGCGGCGCCCAGTCTCGCAGGTTGCGGTAGGTCGTGAGCGCGTCATTCGCAATCACAAACGGCCCCTTCCCCGTGCGGACGGTCACGATCTGCATGCCCGGCGAGTGGCCGCCGACCCACTCCACCCCGACGCCGTCGGTGATCTCGGCGTTGCCGTCCACAAGTCGGAGTCGGTTGCCGGATCGCAGCGCCGCGAGGTCGGAGGCGAAGCAATCGCTCAGAAACCGCTGGTGCCACCGCTCGGCGGCGCCGTAGTCGGTCCAAAATTCCAACTCTTTGCGATTCACCCAGAACGTCGCCTTCGGGAAGATGCCCTCGACGTCGAAGTGATCCCAGTGCAGATGGGTCAGGATCACCGTCGGCACCGCGGCAGCATCCACGCCGGCCGTCGCCAGCAGTTCGTCCCGCGTTCGCATCTGCTCGACCGGCACGCCCTTGGCCTTCCCCAGGCGCGGGGTGAACCCCGTGTCAATCACGATCGGGCCGGCAGGACCCTGGAGCAGCCACAGAAAGTATGCGGAGGTGGTGGTCTCGCCCGCCGGGTACATGTACATGCGGGTCGACCAGTCCACGGTCCGCCCTCCTGGGCTCAGCGCGTAGATCTCGTACGTGCCCGGCATCGGTCCCTCCTCGCGCGCGTCGCAGTCGTGTGGGCGCCGCCGGTCGCGGGACATCTTGGTCCACCCCATGATGCCGAGCGCCCGCGGGCGACGTTTGGGATGCTACGCGACCGCGCCGATGGCCTCCTGCCGCAGGAGCCGGGTGACGGCCGGCCGCAACCGCGCCAGGAGCCGGTCGATCGCCTGCGAATCGTGTGAACGTCGATTCCAAGGAGGACTCCATGCCGCGCCTCATCTACCTTGAAGCCATGACCGGATACGACGCACGGGAGAACGCCCGCCGACTCGAGATCCTGCGGTCGTACCTCAGCCCGGGATTCACGATCGACACGCTGAGGCCCGCCGACGGCCCGAAGGTCCTCGAGCAGCCCGAAGACTTCGCGCAGATGCAGCGCGCGGCGCTCGGCGCCGTCACGGGAGTGGCACCCGACGCATGCGGCGCGATCATCGCGGGCGGGGCCGTGGATCCCGGCCTCGACGCGCTGCGGGCCGCAGCCCGCGTGCCGGTCGTCGGACCCGGAGAAGCCTCCCTGTATCTTGCGCGGCTCCTGGGATCTCGGCTCGCGATCCTCACCGTGGAACCCGCCGTGCCCGGCGCCTACGCGATGATCCAGCACGTCGCGGCGAAGCCGGACGTGGTGGTCGTGCGTCCGATGAAGACCACGGTGCGGAAGATCCTCGCCGATCCGGACGAGGGCCGGAGGGTCATGCGCGAAGCCGCAGCCGCGGCGATCCGGGAAGATAAGGCCGACGTGCTCTACCTCGGCTCGATGACCCAAGGCACGCTCGGCATCACGCAGGACCTCCGGGCACAGTTCGGCGTGCCGGTGCTCGACCCGCTGCCCGTCTCGATCCGCACCGCCGAGCAGGCCGCCGCCGCGCGGGGCTAGCGAGTCCGGACGGTCCCGGGCCCTCGCCGGTGGCCACCGGCGAGGGCCCGGGCAGGCGCATTCGAGGAGCGAATCTCCCGGCGGTTACTTGGCCGAGAGCGTCACCTGCGCGAGCGGGTCGCCGCCGAACAGGACAAACGGCTCGTAATTGTGCACCCGCGGGGTGGTGAAAAAGATCTCCTTGATGACATAGTACTCGATCGCCGGCACGTCGGTCGCCAGCCGCACCTGGATGTCATGCAACGCCTTGTTGCGTGTCACCGGCGACGCAAGGGTCCGCTGCGCCAGAAAGAGGTCGTCGATCCCCGCGTACCGCGCGATGTTGAGGCCGGCCGGGGGGTTCTCGCTGCTGAGGAACGTCAGCGACAGCAACCCGTCAGGGTCGGGCGACACGGCGTCCCCGATCACCGACGCCGGCGTGGTGGGCTTGATCCGCTCCTGGACGAGTGTCCCGCGCTCGAGCGGGCGCGGCTCCATCTGGATACCGACCTGGGCGAAGTTGGCCGCCAGGAACTGCGCCGCGTTGATGTCGAGGGTGTCGTTGTAGGTCGTGAAGAATCCCTTGATCGGCAGCTGCGCACCGGACTCCTGCAGCAGCTGCTTGGCCTTCGCAAGATCGGTCGTGTTCTGCGGGTTCACCGAGGCGTCGTACCCGGTCATGCCGGCCATGACGATGCCGGCGTACCCTGGGACGCCGTAGCCACGCAGGACCGCGGACGCGAGCCCCTTGTAGTCGATCGCGTACCGCATCGCCTGGCGGACCTTCACGTTGTCGAACGGCTTCACCGTCATGTTGATCTCGAGCCAATCGGTGCGCAGCGCCGTCTTCGCGATCACCACGACGCCGGGCGTGTGCTGATACTCGGTCGCCACGACCGGATCGCCCGCGGCGTTCGTGATGTCCACCGCGCCCGACTTCACCGCAAGCGCGGCGGTCTGGGCGTCGGCAATGACGCTGAAGTCAATCCCGTCAAGCGCGGGCTTGCGCCCCCAGTAGTCGGGGTTGCGAACCAGCAGCACGTCCTGGCCGGGGGTGATCGACTTGACCATGAACGGACCGGTCCCGATCGGCGTCTTTTCGTAACCCGCGCGCCCGAGTTTGTCCCATGCCGCCTTCGACATGACCCAACCGGTCGACGGCTCGACGTTCACGACGCTCCAGACGAACCCCTGGAACGGAGCGTTGAGGTGAAACACCGCCGTGTAGGGATCCGGACACGCCACACTGTCGACGATGGCCGCCTGGGACTGCCAGAACGAATGGTTCGCGGGATCCTTGTGGAAGTTCCAGGTGAACTGCACGTCCGCGCAGGTGAACTCCCCGTACCCCTGCTGCCATTTGACGCCCTTCCGGAGCGTGAACGTCCACGTCTTGCCGTCGGGGCTGACCGTGTAGGCGGTCGCAAGGTCCGGCTCGATCTTCCAGGTCTTGGCGTCGGCCTGGAGCAACGCATCGTAGATCTGGGCCATGATCTGGGTGTCCTCGCCGGTCGTCGTGAAGGCGGGGATCTTGTTCGTCCCGGTGGAGATCTGCGCGTACCGCAATATCGTGTCGGCGGCTCCGGCAGGCCCACCCGTTCCGCCCGCCGCCAGGACGACGGCGACAACCAAGAGCACGGCCCAACGGGCCGCGGTGACCACGTAGCGACGCATGCGTGCGTCCCCCTCTCCGTGGAACGGATCCGGCCGGTTGACGTCCGCCCCGAGGGCGGCGTTCAGCGGCCGCCGAGCTGTGCGAGCGCCTCGTCCGCGGCCCGCCTCGCCTCACGCACCGCGAACGCCGTGCGGTTGCGCTCGCGCACGAGCCGGGTCAGCAGAAACTCGTACTCGTCGGTGCCGGGGCTGAGCGAGGCGAGCCGGTGCGCGCCCTGCAGCCCGGGGAGCGGTGACGTCGGCACCGCGAGGTCGTGATCGAACTGGCCGGTCCGCGTGTAGTCGACCGGGATCAACATCCGGCTGATCCCCATGCGCGCCCGGTTGATCGCCGACGCCTCGGCGTCGGTCGCCGCCGCGGCCGCGCGCGCTCGGAGTTCCTCCACCGTCGAGCGGAGCGCCGCAAGCTCGCGCGCGACCGGCGAGAGGTCGACGCGGTCGCCGCACGCCGCCTGCAGGTCCCGCACCGTGTCGTGGAGATCCGCGAGCACCGGGCCGTGGTCGATCGGGAGCAGCGCCGCGGTGCACAACCGATACAGGAGCACCGCGTAGATCTCCGCGTCCCGTTTGAGGAACGCCGGGTCGATCTTGTCCACGGTGTCGTCCGGCGTGTGCCACCACCACCCGGGGCCGCCGCTCTTGCCGACGCCGCCGCTGATCTGATGGTGCAGCGCCAGCAGCACGGGATCGGCGTGCTCGGCGGGTTGCTCGGACAACAACATCAGCAGCGACGGAATCCCGTGGCCCCAAAACGACTGGTCGCCCGCGCGTCCGTAGCGCCGGGGCGAGAGCCGCTGCCCCGCGAGCTGCTCGATCACGTCGCTCGCGAACTCCCGCAACTCGCCCATGCTGTTGCCTTCCGACAAGACCGTCGCGCCCCGGCCGCCGACCGAGTCCACGTTCACGTGGGCCACGCAGCGATCGTGCAAATCGTGCCAGAAGTGGTCGGCGTACCATGCGGACCCGGCGTACCTGGCGTGCGAGTGCCCCGACCAGAAGGCCACCCGGAACCCCCGGCGGAGGTCCGCACGGCGCGCGCCCAAGACGCGCGCCACCTCGAGCATGGTCGCATTGGCCGTCCCGTTGTCCATCGCCCCGTAATACCACGAGTCCACGTGCCCGCTGAACATCACGAACGTCTCCGCGTCGGATCCCGCCTGGGCCGCCCGGAGGTCCCCGACAAGGCAGGGGAGCTGCTTCCAGCCGCGATACACGCGCGTGTCGAGGTGGACCTCCACGGGTCCCGCCTGCGCGAGGTCCCGGAGACGGGCCCCTTCGTGGCCGGTCACCGACACCGAGGGCGTTGTGGGCAAGAGACGCGCCGTCTCGGGCGTCGGCGTCCCCCACACCGGGGAGAGCGCCCGTTCGTGGAGGTAGGTCCCGGCGATCCACACCGAGCCCGCGGCGCCCGTGGCTTCCACCGCGAGGTTCTTGTTCGGGGCGATGATCCCGTCCACGAGCGCGATCTTCCCGCGCAGGTCGACGCGGCGAAGCTCTTCGTCCGTGCCGCGCCCCACGTAGACTAGGGGCCCCGCGAGGCCGCCGCGCGGCGTGGACACCGCAAACGCGTGGGTCGCGCAGGGAACGCGAACCGCACCGGCGGACGCGGTGAGGGTTGCGGACTCCGGCCACGACACCAGCCCTGGGTGCAGGTACCGGCTGGTCTCAAGCCCGTACGCGCGGAGACGCTCCTCGATCCAGTCGAACGCCTGCGCCTCGTCCGGGGTCCCGGACAGACGCACCCACTGCGAGATCGCCCGCGTCGCTGCCATCAACCGGTCCGCGGAAACCGCTTCGACCAGGGTCCGTTCGCCGACGTCGAGGGAGCGCACCGGCATCCACTGAGCCTCCTCTGCCTCTCCCCACCGTCCGTGCCCGCGACGAGGTACGCGGTCGTGAACGCGACCGAGAGAGCATCTCCTATCCGTGGAGCCGAAGGATTCGCCGCGGGGCCAGAAATCTCCTCACAGAGGGTGCTGCGCGCGGGCCACGAATGTGTCCGCGGCGTGAGGGTGCCACGATCCTCTCAGCGGAGGCTCATGCCCGTGCGCAACTGGTACCGGTCGGTTCCCCTCATGCTGGCCCTGGCGCTGCTCGCGCCCGGTGCCGTTCCCGCCGCGACCAGTGCCGGCATGGCACCCGACTACACCCCGCCCCGGGGCGCCTACAACCCCGCGGTGACCCAGACCAACATCAACCAGACGATCTGCGTCCGCGGCTGGACCAAGACCGTGCGACCGCCCCGGGCCTACACGGATCAGCTGAAGCGCCGGCAGATCACCGCCCGGCACCTCCCCGGACCTGTGGGGGCGTACGAAGAAGACCATCTCATTCCGCTCGAGCTCGGCGGTCACCCCACCGATCCGACCAACCTCTGGCCGCAGCCGTGGGATCAGGCCAAACGCAAAGATACCTGGGAGCTGAGTCTGAATCGGGCGGTGTGCGCCGGCCGGATGTCGCTTGCGGACGCCCGGCGTCAAATCGCCGACCCATCGCGCTGGCAGTAAGGGGGGCACCGGCCGGGGTGGTGCGGGTGCGAAGGGAGGCCATTCCGGCGCGGCAGCGAAATCCAACAACCCCAAGAACTGCGGCGCGCGATCATCGCAGACGACGCCGAACGACCGGTCGAGCGGAGGGAGCCCGGGAAATGGAATCGACGAACAAGGTTGCCGTTGTGACCGGCGCCGGAACAGGTGTCGGGAGGGCCGTAGCGCTGGCGTTGCTGCAGGAGGGATACGCGGTCGTCCTCGCGGGGCGCCGCAAGGAACCGTTGGACGCGACGGCTCGGACCGCGACCGAGTCGGCATCGCGGGTGGTCGTGGTGCCTACCGACGTCACGAACCCCGCGTCCATCAAGGCGCTGTTCGCCAGGACGAAGGACGCCCTCGGCCGGTTGGACCTGCTGTTCAACAACGCCGGGATCGGCGCCCCGGCGGTGCCGCTCGAGGACCTCACGTATGACCAGTGGAAGGCCGTCGTCGACACCAATCTCACGGGCGCCTTCCTCTGCACCCAAGAAGCGTTCCGGCTCATGAAGACCCAGGTGCCCCGCGGCGGTCGCATCATCAACAACGGCTCGATCTCGGCGCATGCCCCGCGGCCGAACTCGGCACCGTACACCGCGACCAAGCACGCGATCACCGGCCTCACCAAATCGACCTCGCTCGACGGTCGCAAGTACGACATCGCCTGCGGTCAGATCGACATCGGCAACGCCGCGACCGACATGACGGCACGCATGGAGGCGGGCGTTCCGCAGGCCGACGGATCCACGCGCGTCGAGCCCAGAATGGATCCCACCTACGTGGCTCGCGCGGTCGTCTACATGGCGAGCCTCCCGCTGGACGCGAACGTCCAGTTCCTGACCGTCATGGCGACCAAGATGCCGTTCATCGGCCG
>DATGJN010000095.1 GCA_035295165.1 bacterium | reverse complement strand
CTTTCCCTCTCGACAAGAGCTCATCAACACGATCATGCGCGCCATTGCCGAGTACAACGTCGATGCGAAGCCGTTCGCCTGGACGTACACGGGAGATCCGCTCCGTGTTATGTAACCGTACTTTCAGGACGCTACACTAGTTGCGGGTGACCCACAACTGGACCGCGAGTCCGAGTCCCGCAAGTGCGACAAGAACTCGGAGTAGGTTTCCTGGTACCCATCGCGTGAACGAGGGCCCGAGTATGCTTCCGACGAGCACGCCGACGGCCAGTGGGATAGTCGCGGTCCAATAAACCGGCCCAAAAAGGACGAACCCGATCGCGCAGACGACCTGAGCCACACCGAGAATCATGTTCTTGAGTGCGTTGGCTCGAGCCAAGTGCTGGTCGACGGTCAGCAGTAACAAGGTGATGGTCATCACGCCCGAGCCAGCGCCCCAGTACCCATTGTAAAGTGACACTGCGAATAGTCCGCAAGGTAGTAAGAGCCCGCTACTCTTGCGAAAACGCCCCTGCTCCCACGCGGAGACCTTTGGCTGGAGAAGCAATGCGACTGCGGCGAAGGCCACCAGAAACGGTACGACTTGCCTGAAGATTGCGGAGGGAGTGATCAGCAGCAATGCGGCGCCCGAGGCGGCACCGGCCGCCGCAACGGGTGCCCATCGCCAAATCCATTGTCCTCGTCCCCGTAGTTCAGGCCTCGATCCCAATGCGGAACCAGGCCAAATTGCGACGGCGGCGACAGCATTTGTTACATTTGCCGGCAGTGCCGGGATCCCGACCGCCAACAGCGCCGGGTAAGAGATCAGCGAGAAGATCCCACCGGCCGACCCGACCATGCCGGCGAGTGCACCGGCACCCAGCAAGAGCGCCGTTTGATCCGTCGTCATGCTTCGCCGGTCGCAGACTGCCGGCTAGCGACTTCGGGCTTCAGCAATGTGACGCCAGCGAGACTACTCGTAGATCGCTATCTCTGCAACTGAGTCCGTCCATGGCTCGTAGATTGAGGCCTTTCAGACGGTACCGTCAGTCGAGCCCCCCACTCGGTGGACCATGTATTCATCTAGCCTGTAGCCACGAGCGAGCATTGGGAGGTACGGATGAAGGTGGGGGATGGTGCCGTTTTCTGCCCCGGCGATGATGAACAGGCTCAGCCCGGTGGCGCGGGCAACCTGCGTGCGAGTGAGGGACAGGGCCTGACGGACGTCGCGGAGGAGCTGGGCAAACTCGCTCTGCGGGCCCGGTGCGATGGCGTTGGAAGCAGGACTGACGATCATCATTGGGTATGTCCTCCAAATATTACGAGTGGATACAGCAACTCCAGTGGGGAGAGGCGTTCCGTTTAGGATGCGAGCTAGAGATCGGCATAAGCGTCGGCCAACTGGAGGACATTCGAAGTATAGCACTCGGCGCCTCTTCGAGTCGTGAGGTCGGATCCATGTCCGAACAAGGCTCTGCAACCCGATCCTTTCGCAGCACCGCAGGATCGCGCTGGACGGGTCGGGGTTTCTCATCCCCAGCCCGTTCTCCTCTTGATGATGCTCAGATCACGCCCAGGCACAATCTCATCAACGTAGCGTCGACCTGCTTGCGCCGCCAAAGCTCCCGATTGATCGCGTCCCGCAGGCCCGCGTCGCCAGCATCCTTGTGTTTGTGCAACTGGCACCGGAGCGAGGCGGCCATCTCGATCAATTGCCAGTTCGTCATGTCCAGGAAGCGCGGGTCCGGTTTCATTACCGATGCAATACCCAGAAGCTTCAGAAACGCGCCATTTGCCCGCCAGAAGCGCGTAGCACGGCCATTTTGTCGGGTCCGAGGAGGGCGGTGGGGTACACTTCGAAAGCGACATTGTCAGAGTCTTGGAGGAGGCCCGCCGTATCGTTTGTCGGCTATTGCACCCATCACCTGGGAGTCAGCTGGGCCGCGGACTACGTGATCGCGTGTCGGCGCGCCACGATGTGATTCTGTGCGGGACGATTAGGAGCATCAAGCGATCCTGGAGTCGTATCGTACTGATGGTACTTTCGACGCAACAACTGCAGCGCACGCCGCTGTCCCGGTGGAACTTTGCACCGCAGCAGGATGAAACTCCCAGCGGACCGTACCCGTTTTTCAGATGGTCCGTTTCGGCTACGCCCAATGGAACCGCAATCTCTAGCTCGAATCAATGTTTCGCCGGCTCCGACAATCGCACGCGGCGCGTCGGGACGAGGAGGCTGAGGGCCATGGGATTTCGACGAGTGCCGTGCCGCCGACGGCGATGGACGTCGCCGCCAGCACCGCCAGGGCGGTCACGGCATCAATGCCGCGCTGCCAACGAACGAAGGGCCTCAGGGGTCGTGGGAATGCGGCCGAGATGGGTGAGTCGCTCACGCTCCAACATCACCACATATGTGAACTCCCGATGGACATCCAAACCCAAC
>DATGJN010000094.1 GCA_035295165.1 bacterium | reverse complement strand
CAACAGCCGCCGTTCCGTGGGGCGCATGCGACGGACAGTCAGAGGACGCATGGGGACCTCCGCTGCTGCGACGTAGGCTGCGTTGGTTTGTTGCCCTCATCATATCACAGTCCCTCAATCAAGTTGGAGCGGCACTAGACTTCCATACACGGGTGTCCTGGAGGGAGTGACGGTATGGCCTACAACTCCATCAACCTCGGCCAAAAGTTCGGGTTGTTCGCCGAGCAATGGCAGCCGAAGGTCGTCGCGGAAATGAACGACTACCAGTTCAAGGTCGTGAAGGTGCAGGGCGATTTCATTTGGCACGATCACAAGGACACCGACGAGACGTTCATCGTGATCGAAGGCGATCTGCGGATCGACTTTCGCGACGGCGCGGTTCATGTTTCGACTGGCGAGATGTTCGTCGTCCCAAAGGGCGTCGAACACAAACCGTCCGCACAGGCCGAGGTGAAGTTGCTGCTCATCGAACCGCGTGGGGTGCTCAATACCGGACATGCGGGCGGCGAACGGACCGCCAAGAACGATGTGTGGATTTGACGCCGTGTCTTTGGTCGCGGACAGGCACCGGGCGGACCCGATCGGGCCAGACGCTGCGGAGGGAATCGCGCCTAGCGTAGACCCATGAGCGCGTCCGAGATCCTGGCCTTGTACGATGCGCAAATGCGCGCCGCCCCGCCGCCGGAGGCGGGCATGCGCTACGAGCGCGACGGCGCAGTCGTCCGAGCGATCGGCGCCCAAAACTGCATCGTCTTCTCCGATCTCGCCGGGGTCGATGTCCCGGCGGTGATCGCCGCGCAGGTCTCGTTTTTCAGGTCGATCGGCACCGAGGTCGAGTGGAAAGTGTACGGCCACGACCTCCCGGCCGACCTCGGCCGGCAGCTCGCCGCGGCAGGCTTCGTGCCGGGCGATCCAGAGACGCTCATGGTGTTCGATCTTGCCGCGCGCACGCTGCGCGGGGCCGCGCCGGCCGGTGTCGAGATCCGGCGCGTCACCGACGCGGCCGGCCTCGCGGATCTGGTCGCGGTGAGCAGCGCCGCCTTCGGCCGGAACGATGGATGGAAGATGGAGGCGTTCGGTTCGCGCCTGGCCGATGCGTCGCTCGGCCTCTACGTCGCCTACGCCAACGGCGGAGCGGTGTCGGGCGCGCGCGTGGAACTGCCGCCCGGCCGGTCCTTCGCGGGGCTCTGGGGTGGCGGCACTGTCCCCGCCTACCGCAGGCGCGGCATCTACCGCGCCCTCGTCGCAGCCCGCGCGGAGGAAGCACGCCGGCGCGGCTACCGCTATCTCACGGTCGACTCCCGCGACGCCACGAGCCGCCCGATCTTGGAGAAGTTGGGGTTCGTGGCCTTGACCGGCATTACGGGGTGGACGCTGGCCGCGGAAGCGAGCCCCGCACCCGCCTGACGGGCACCGATCGCGCCCGCGTCACCCAGGACGCGCGCAGGACACCCTCGCGCCCCACGTCTGGGCCGTCGGCGGCGCAACGAAGTCTCCCTTCCCCCGCTCCCTCGCCCGCTCGTGGGCTCCGCCGCGCGATGTTGCGACGTGCCGAGCGGATTCGAGCTACCGTCCTTGGGTCCTCGGGTCGAGCACGTCCCGCAAGCCATCGCCAAGCAAGTTGAGCCCGAGCACGCATATCACGATGGCAAGACCGGGGAAGACGGTCATCCACGGCGCCTCAAGCATGTAGTTGCGGCCATCGGCAAGGATGTTGCCCCACGATGGTACGCCGGGTGGCTCGCCAACCCCGAGATAGCTGAGGCCCGCCTCCGTCAACACCGCGTCCGCAAATGTCACCGTGCTCTGGATGATCACCACAGAAATCGCGTTCGGGAGCACGTGGAGAAACGCGATCCGGCTGTCGGTTGCGCCCGCCGACTTGGCCGCCTCGGCAAACAACGCTTCCCGGAGAACGAGTACCTGCGACCGGACGACCCGAATGAGCTGCGGCACGTAGGCGATCGTGAGCGACACGACGACGTTGCTGACGCGGGGCCCCAGGACGGCCATCAAAGCGATCGCCAGCAGCACCGGCGGGATCGCGAGGAGCGCATCGACTACGCGCATGATCACGCCGTCCGCCGCGCGGAAATACCCCGCCACGATGCCAGAGAGAATCCCGAGCGCCGCCGTGGCCATCACGACCAAGCTGCCGACCTCGAGAGACAGCCGCGACCCGTAGACGACCCGGCTAAAAACGTCCCGTCCGAAGTCGTCGGTGCCGAACCAATGCCCCGCCCCGGGCGGATGGAGTCGCACGGCCGGATCCAGGGCGAGCGGGTTCTGCCGGGCGATCCACGGAGCGCCCAGCGCACAGAGGACCACGATGGCAAGCAACGCGGCCCCGGTCATGCCGAGTCGGCTCCGGCGGAACAGGCGGTAGAAGCGCACGCGGGTCGAGCGTGCGGACGGCGCCGCCGATCCCGGAGCCTCGATCGGCACGGAGCGGATCGTGCTCATCCAAACTTGATGCGCGGATCGAGCAGCGCGTAGAGGATGTCCATGCCGACGTTGATAAAGATGTACAGAGTGACAATGTAGAGCAGCACGCCCTGCACCACGGGGTAGTCGCGGTGGAGCACGGCGTTGATGACGAGCAGCCCCACGCCGGGAATGGCAAACACCTGCTCCGTGATGACGAGCCCCCCCAAGAGAATCGCGAAGCTGTTCCCAACCACGGTCATGACAGGGAGGATCGCGTTCCACAACGCGTGCCGCCAAATCACGACCCACTCGGCCACGCCCTTCGCCCGGGCGGTTCGGACGAAATCCTGCGATAGCACTTCAAGCATGCTGGAGCGAGTCATGCGTGCAACGAGGGCCGCGCTGATCAGCCCGAGGGCAAAAGACGGCATCAAGAGCGAGCGAATCGCCCCGATCCAGCTGACGCTCAGGGGGACGTACCCCGCCACCGGCAAGATCCGCAGGTGCACGCCAAAGAAGAAGATGAAGTTCAACCCGAGCCAGAAGCTCGGGATGGACAGCCCGAGCGAGGTGAGCGCGATCGCCATCTGGTCGACCCAGGAGTTCCGGTGCGTCGCGGCGATGATGCCCGCGGGAACGCCGATCAACACTTCGACGACTACCGCCATGAGCGTCAGGAGGAGGGTCGGCTCCACGCGTTGCCAGATCGCGAGCGGCACAGGGATGGACATGAACAGCGATTCCCCGATATCGCCGTGCAGCGCCCGAACGAACCAGCGCTCAAACTGGACGGGGAGCGGCAGGTTCAGATTGAGCACTTCCCGGAGTTGGTTGATCTGCGCCGGGGTGGCGAGCGGGCCGAGCATGTACCCGGCCGGATCGCCGGGCGTGAGATGGACAAGAAAGAACGCAAACGCCGCGACGATGAGGAGCACCGGGATCACGGCGAGGAGCCGGCGGATGATGAATCCGGTCACGCGTTGCCTCGGGTTCCAACCGGATCTGCGAAGGACGTCGTCATCGATGCCCGCCGCGTGTCTGAGGTCCGTGGTCCGTGCTCGCGGTGCACGCCGGCGTCCCGTCTTCGAACGATGCGTCTACCGCGCAGACAGATGGGACGCCTGCGCGGTAGACGGCGATCCGGCCCTCAACTCGCGAGCCAGAGATTCCAGTACGGAGGATAGTCGACCGCCGTAAAGCCTTGGACCCTGTTCTGAATGACAAAGTAGTCGTAGAAGTCGCCCACCTTGACCGCGACGACCTCATCGTAGAACAGTTGCTGGATCGACGACCAGGCCGCCTTGCGGTCGGCAAGCGAGACGCTCCCTTCGAACTTCTCCATCGCTGCCGCCTTCTTCGGGTCCGTCCACCAACCCGGCCAGCCGTCGGAAACGAACGCGTCCATCGCCGGGGGAATCGCGGGGGCTCCTCCCATGCCGGTCTGGAAGACGTCGTAGACGTCCGGCTGCGCCCGCCGCTGAACAACGGTCGCCCAGTCGAGGACCTGCTGGTCGACCTTGAACCCCACGGCCTCGAGTTGCGCCTTCGCGACGGTGCTCCCCTTGTACATGTAATCGTAGTTCTTGGTCGTCAGCCACACGAGCGGCTGGCCTTTGTAGCCGGCCTCCTGCAACAGCGCCTTCGCCCCAGGGATGTCCTGGTGGTTAAACACGTCTGCGCCGGTCTTGTCATCCTCGTACGCCAGATACCCGATCGTCGGCGAGGCAATGCTCCAAAACTCTTGCGGCCCGAAGGCCGCTTCCATGATGGGTTTGCTGTCGATCGCCTTACGAAACGCTTGGCGCATCTTGAGGTCCGTGAACATTCGTGCCTTCTTGTTGAGATTGAAAATGAACCACTCGCTCGGTTTGAGGAACGCGACGTGCAGGCTGGAGATGCTTTTCACCTGCGCGTACTGATCCGGCGGCACCGAGAACGCGATGTCGTACTGTCCGGACTGCATTCCCGCCAACCGAGTGTTGGCATCGGGGACCGGAAGGATATCGATCTGGTCCGCGTAGGCCATCCGCTGGCCGGCGTAGCCGCTGCCCGGCTGCCTCACGGGCACATACTTATCCCACCGCACGAGGCGGAGGTAGGCGTCAGGTTTCCACTCTTTGAACATGTAGGGCCCGGTGCCAATGTATTCCTGGACGGGCTTGTCTCCGTACTTATCGAGGATCGCTTTCGGCATCACGGCCGCCATGGCGTTGGCCGAGGCCAAGTAGGTCGGCAGCAGACCGAGTGGCCGGGAGAGCTCGATCACGACCGTGTGCGCGTCTTTAGCCGTAATGCTCTTGACGGCGGATGCGCTCGATTGTCCGAGCGGCGCAAGCTTGAGCCACCGTTGGAGCGAGGCGGCAGCATCGGCCGCCGTCATCGGCGCGCCGCTGTGAAACAGGACGTTCGTGCGCAGCGGGAGCGTCAGCGTGAGATTCCCATTCGACCACTGCGCTCCCGCGGCGAGCATCGGCTGCGCGTTGCCGCTGCTGTCCAGGGCAAAGAACCCCTCGAAGATCCCCTGCGTGTCGTTCGTCACGACGTCCGCCGTCGACGCCATGATATCCAACGTCGGGGGGTCACCCACTTGCGCCACCTTGAGCGTGCCGCCCTTCACCGGAGTACCGGCTGCCGCTTGTGCCGTGGGCAGCGCACCGGCGGGCCATCCTCCGCGTAGAGCAGTTCCGAGTCCGCCCGCGGCGCCGAGCACGGCCAGCCCGCCGTCTCGCAGCATCTTCCTTCGGGTCCACATGGAACTACCCATCGGGAATCCTCCTCCTTTGCGCTCCGCTGTCCGCGGCGCGGGCGACAACACCCTCTCGCCGTGTTCTACTGAGTGAAACGCCTGGATCAGTTTGACCCTGCGGATTCCCGCTTCGGTTTCTGAACTCCTCCCGGCGAAGAGGGCTCGCCTGAGCGTTCGTCTGGACCCCGCCCGGCGCGGCCGCGCCCGCGGGGACCACGTGTCACTGAGAGCGCACCCGCGCGGAGCGTCGCATCGCGGGGTCATGATGCCCCATGGCGCGAGAGATCGCCTTGCACGACCTCACCAACGCCTGCACCGCTCGGTGCCGTACGATCTGCATCCGATCGGCGGGCCCCGAGATGCTGAGGGCAGCGATGACGCGGTCGTTCACCCCCTCAAAGATCGGCGCCCCAAGACAACACGCTCCCGGTTCGTTCTCCGCATCGTCTTCGGAGAATCCGCGGGCCCGCGTGCGGAGCACCTCCCGCTGCCACGCGCTCGGCGTGGTGATCGTCCGCGCGGTGAGTCGAGGGAGTCCCGATGCGCTGACCATGGCCTCACCTTCGGCTCTCGGCAAGAACGCGGCGATGGCCTTGCCCACGGCCGTCGAATGGGCAAAGGCCGTCGTGCCCACCTGCGCGGCCATGCGGAACGAGTGCGGGCTTTCAAGAATCTCGACGTAAAAGATTTGGCCGCCCCGCAGGACGGCGAGGTTCACAGTCTCCCCGAACCGTTCGAGCAACACCCGCATCTGCGGCAGGGCGATCTGCGTCAACGGTTGCGCCTTCATCGAGCGCGAATACCTGGCGCACGCCATGCCGAGTCGATACTCGCCACTCGGCTCCTCGCGATCGACATAGCCCCGTTTCTCCAGCGTGCAGAGAAAGCGGAAGGCCGAGCTCTTCACCATGCGAAGCCGCCGGGCCACGTCGGCCAAGCGCAACGGGGTTCGAGCATCGCGAAGCAATTCGAGCAGATCCAACCCGCGATCGAGCGCCTGGATCCTATACCGCTCAAGCGCGACGCGGGATTGAGCCCCGTTTTTCATGCGAGGCGCTCCTTGGACGCGTCCCCGGAGTGCGGTTCATCGGATGAAACCGCCGTATGACGGCGGTCATGGTACGGGGCGATGCTCGGGCCCGTCAAGGCGACCGACCGCGCCGACGCGCGGTTCGCGCCAGCCTGGCCATCGTACGGGAGGTCGAGATGCGCGCTCAGGATTCTCTCGGCGCGCGAGCCTGCAGCCGATCGCTGATCTCCCACGTTGCCACGGCCTCCAGCAATTGCGCGAGCCGTTCCACCACGGCGTCAAAGAACAACCGCCCCGTCTCTGGGGTCGCCAGCGTGGGGTCACCGACGACGCCGCTTCGGGTAAACCGCTCCACCTCTCATGCGTGGCGGCTACGGCGTGCATGGCACTGTCTCCTTCAGCGCGATCGACGACGAGCGTGTGGTGCCCCGCGCCCTGCCCGCGCGGCACGGTTCACCTCGCCTGGGCAAGCGCCGGTTCCGCTCGAAAACGTTCAGCTCGCTGGCGAGCTGGTGTCGCCGCGTTACGCGGGGACTCGCAGCCGGTACCCGACGCCGGCTTCGGTAAGGATGTACTGGGGCCGAGCGGGGTCCGACTCGACCTTGTGGCGCAGTTTGCTGACGCTGACGCGGAGGAGACTGAGATCGTGCTCGTACGCGGGGCCCCAGACCTCGCGGAGCAGATGCCGGTGCACGCGCACCTTGCCCGCCGAGAGCGCGAGGGCTTTCAGCAACGAGTATCCTACCGGGGTGAGCGCGACCTGCCGGCCCGCCACCGTGACCCGGCGGCGCACGACATCGACGGTCAGGGCGCCGGTCGCGATCACCGCCTCGTTCCCCGACCGGGCTGCGTGCCGCAGCGCGGCCCGCATCCGCGCGAGGAGCTCGAGCGTGCTGAACGGCTTGGTGAGGTAGTCGTCCGCCCCGGCGTCCAGTGCGGCGACTTTGTCGTCGTCCCGATCGCGGACCGAGAGGACCACGATCGGCGTGCTGGACCACTCGCGCAGGCGCCGGATCACGTCGAGGCCGTCCAGGTCGGGGAGCCCGAGGTCCAGGATGACGAGATCCGAGTGCACCGCGCCGGCGGTGACCAACGCCCCCTGGCCGGACGAGGCCTCAAACACCCGGTAGCCGCGCGCCGCGAGGGTGGCGCGGAGCAGCCGGCGAAGCGCTTCCTCGTCGTCGACAACGAGCACGCGCGGCCCGACGGCTCCCTCCATCCACGTGACTCCGCGCCGCGCGGCCGAGTGGCCCCGCCCACAGCGCCTGCGGCGCTTACTTCGCCTGGTCGAGCGCCCGGTTCAGTTCGAGCACGTTCACCCGCGGTTCGCCGAGAATGCCGAACTGCCGTCCCTCGGTGTACTTGACCACGAGTGCGCGCACCGTCTCCACGGGCAGTTTGTGGACCCGAGCCACGCGCGGCACCTGGTAGAGGGCTGCCGCGACGCTGATGTCGGGATCGAGTCCGCTCGCGGAGTTCGTGACGAGGTCCACCGGCACGGGCGCGGTGTTGCCCGGATCCGCCTGGCGAAGCGCCGCCACATTCTGCTTGACCTGGTCGATCAGCGCCTGGTTCGTCGGCCCGAGATTCGAGCCTCCGGACGACGCCGCGTTGTACGCCTGCGGGGACGTCGCCGACGGCCGGCTCCAGAAGTGGCTCGGGTCGGTAAACGGCTGGCCGATCAGCTCAGACCCGACGACCTTGCCGTTGTCGAGGATCAGGCTCCCGTTCGCCTGGTGCGGGAACAGGATCTGCGCGATCCCGGTGATCGCGAGCGGGTAGCACAACCCCGTCAGGATCGTGAGCATCAGGGTCAGCATGACTGCGGGAAGCAGTTGTGCACGCATAATTCATCTCTCCTTAGGAGCGGTGGGTGACCGCCGCTCGAGTGCCGGCCACGGCGTGGTGATCCCGCGGCGCGCGCATCCTACCGAAGCCCCAGCGCCACCAGGATGACATCGATCAGCTTGATGCCGATGAAGGGCGCGATCACGCCGCCGACGCCATAGAGCAGCAAGTTGTCCCGCAGGATCTCGCCCGCGCTCGCCGGGCGGTACTTCACGCCCCGCAGCGAGAGCGGGATGAGCGCGATGATGATGAGCGCGTTGAAGATGACCGCGGACGAAATCGCGTTCACCGGCGTGCTGAGGCGCATGAAGTTCAACGCCGTGAGCGCCGGGTACGTCGACGCGAACGCGGCCGGGATGATCGCGAAGTACTTCGCGACGTCGTTCGCGATGCTGAACGTCGTGAGCGCGCCGCGCGTCATCAAGAGCTGCTTGCCGATCTCCACGACCTCGATCAGCTTGGTCGGGTTGCTGTCGAGGTCGATCATGTTCGCGGCTTCGCGGGCCGGCTGCGTCCCGGTGTTCATCGCCACGGCCACATCGGCCTGCGCCAGCGCGGGCGCGTCGTTCGTGCCGTCGCCGGTCATCGCCACGAGGCGGCCGCCGGTTTGGTAGTCGCGGATCAGCTTGAGCTTGTCCTCCGGCTTCGCCTGCGCGAGGAAGTCGTCGACACCGGCCTCCGCGGCGATCGCGGCGGCGGTCAGCGGATTGTCGCCGGTGATCATGACGGTGCGGATGCCCATCTTACGGAGTTGCAGGAACCGCTCCTTGATGCCGCCCTTCACGATGTCCTTCAGGTAGATGACGCCGAGCACGGATTCGTTCTGGGCCACCACGAGCGGCGTGCCGCCTGCCCGGGCGATCCGGTCGACGATGGCCGAGAGCTCCTGGGGAATCCGGCCGCCGCGCGCCTGCACGTGCTCGACGATCGCCGCCGCCGCGCCCTTCCGGATCACCAGGCCGTCGAAGTCGACCCCGCTCATCCGCGTCTGTGCCGTGAACGGCACGAACGTGGCCCCGTGCGGCGCCTCGTCCGTGCCGGTGCCGACCGTGCGGCCCCGCATCGCGTACTGCTCCTTCGCGAGCACCACGATGCTGCGGCCCTCCGGCGTCTCGTCGGCCAGCGACGCGAGCTGCGCCGTCTCGGCCAGTTGCCGCGCATCCACGCCCTCGACCGGAATGAACTCCACCGCCTGGCGGTTGCCGAGCGTGATCGTGCCGGTCTTGTCGAGCAGCAGCACGTCCACGTCGCCGGCGGCCTCGACGGCGCGCCCCGACAGCGCAATCACGTTCCGCTTGATCATCCGGTCCATGCCCGCGATGCCGATCGCGCTCAGGAGGCCGCCGATCGTCGTCGGGATCAGGCACACCAAGAGGGCTACGAGCACCGTGATCGACACCGGGGTGCCGCGGCCGGCGACGCCGACGCTGAAGACGGAGTACGGGTAGAGCGTTGCGCAGACCAGCAGGAACAGGATCGTGAAGCCGACGAGCAGGATGTTGAGCGCGATCTCGTTCGGCGTCTTCTGCCGGCGCGCCCCCTCGATCAGCGCGATCATGCGGTCGATGAAGCCCTCGCCCGGGTTCGCGGTGATGCGGATCAGCAGCCAGTCGGACAGCACCACGGTGCTCCCGGTGACCGCGCTCCGGTCGCCGCCCGATTCGCGGATCACCGGGGCGCTCTCACCCGTCACGGCGCTCTCGTCCACGGACGCGATCCCTTCGATGACCTCGCCGTCTGCGGGAATCGCTTCACCCGCCTGGACCAGCACGACGTCGCCCTTCCGCAACGCGGTGGACGGCACGGTTTCCGACGGCGCGGTCCGCTCCGGCCGCACGAGCCGCCTGGCGGAGATGGTGCGCCGCGCCCGCCGCAGCGCCTCCGCCTGCGCCTTGCCGCGGCCCTCCGCCAGCGCCTCCGCGAAGTTCGCGAAGACCACGGTGAACCACAGCCAGATCGCGACGCTGCCGATGAACGGCGCGGGCGCCTCGCCCTTCCCGCCGAGTGCTTGGAAGAACAGGATCGTCGTGAGCACGCTGCCGATCTCCACGACGAACATCACGGGGTTCCGGACCTGCTGCCGCGGGTCCAGGCGCAGAAAGGCGTCTCGGATCGCCACCCGCCAGATCATCGCCTGCTGGTGTGCCGCGCGGTGCGCGGTGTCTACGCTCATGCTCTCAGTCTCCTCACTTAAAGGTGGTGCCGGCGGTGAGCAGCAGGTGCTCGACGATCGGGCCGAGCGCCAACACAGGCAGGAAGCTCAACGCCCCCAGGATGATGATCACGGCCACCAGCCACAGCACAAACTGCACCGTGTAGGTGGGCAGTGTCCCCGCGCCCGGGGGCACGACTTTCTTCGCGGCCAGGGATCCCGCGATCGCGAGCACCGGGACAATCTCCCAGAACCGCCCCAGCCACATCACGACCGCGCCGACGTCGTTGTAGAACGGGGTGTTGCCGTTCAACCCCGCGAACGCGCTGCCGTTGTTGTTGCCCATCGACGTAAACGCGTAGAGAATCTCGCTGAACCCGTGCGGGCCCGGGTTCGATACGCCGGCCTTGCCGGCCGCGGTCGCCACCCCAAGCGCCGTTCCGACGAGCACGACCGCCGGCATCACCAGGACGACGATCGTCGCCATTTTCATCTCGAACGCCTCGATCTTCTTGCCGAGGTACTCCGGCGTGCGGCCCACCATGAGGCCGGCCACGAACGCCGCGACGATCACGAGCGCCACCATGTCGTACATTCCGGTGCCCACGCCGCCGTAGATGATCTCGCCGAGGTGCATCATCACCATCGGCACCATGCCGGCGATCGGCGTGTACGAATCGTGCATCGAGTTGACCGACCCGTTCGACGTGGAGGTCGTTGAGACGGCCCACAACGCGGAATCGACCGGACCGAAGCGAACCTCCTTGCCCTCCATGTTCCCGCCCGGCTGCAGCGGGCTCGCGGCCTGATCGACGCCGAGCGAATGGAACAGTGGATTGCCGGCCTGCTCGAACCCGACGGCCACGCCGATCGCCGGGAGGAAGCAGATCGTCATCGCCGCAAGCAGTGCCCAGCCCTGGCGCGTGTCCTTCACCATCCGGCCGTACGTATAGACGATCGCCGCGGGAATCAGCAGGATCGCGAGCAGCTCCAGGAAGTTCGAGAACGGCGTCGGGTTCTCGTATGGATGAGCCGAGTTCGCGTTGAAGAACCCGCCTCCGTTCGTGCCGAGCTCCTTGATCGCCAGCTGCGACGCCACGGGCCCGATGGCGATCTGCTGCTCCGTCACCTTGATGGTCTTGGTCTTCGGCTGGCCCTTGGCGTCGAGCACGGGCTTGCCGCTGGCGTCCGTGATCGGCTGCTCGTACGAGGTCGGTTCCATCAAGGTCGCCGTCTTGTACGGCGACAGCGTCTGCGGGAGACCCTGCCACGCGAGCAGCAGCGCCAGGACGATGGCGAGCGGCATCAAAATGTACAGGACGCCGCGCACCGTGTCGACCCAGAAGTTGCCGATCGCCTTGGCCGAGCGGCGCGTCAGCCCGCGGATCAGCGCCACGAGCACCGCCATCCCCACGGCGGCCGACGTGAAGTTTTTCACCGTCAGCCCGGCCATCTGACTCAGGTCGCTCAGCGTGCTCTCCCCGCCGTAGTTCTGCCAGTTCGTGTTCGTCGCGAACGACGTGGCCGTGTTGAACGCCAGACTCGGATCGACCGCGCCGATGCCCTGCGGGTTCAACGGCAGCACGCCCTGCAGCCGCTGCAGCGCGTAGAGCAGCAGCATCCCGACGATGGTGAACGCAAGCAGGGCGATCGTGTACGTCTGCCACGGCATGTCGGCCTCCGGATCGATGGCGCAGATCCGGTACAGCCACCGCTCGAACGGCTGCAGGAAGCGGTCGAAGATGGTTCGCTCGCCCTCGTAGACCTTTGCCATGTAGGTGCCGAGGGGTTTGACGAGCAGGAAGACGACGACGAGGACGAGGAGAATGCGGGCGATTCCGACGCTCGTCATACAAACCACTCCGGCTTCAGCAGCGCGCAGATCAGATATCCCAGCAGGGCGATCGACAGCACGCCTGCAATCACGACCATGTCATCACCGTCCCATGAGCCGATCGAGGCCCTCGACCATCCACACGCACGAGAAGACGAACAGCAACGCGAGCGCGATGAGCTCCACGTCCGCCACGGACGATCCCCTCCCCGATCCCCACTCTCAGCCGTCGCACCGGGCGCCGCCTGGCGTGCCCCACCCGAAACGCCGCGCCCGGGGCACCCTGCTATTGCGCCACGATATCACGAACCGCGTTACGGAGCCATTACCTTGGGGGCGGATGGGATTAATGTTTTGTTAATCCTGCGCCGTGGCGGCGGTCCGGGTGCCCAGGGCACCACCTGGGACGGGGCGCGGGGCGGCGCAGCGTGCGGATCCGCAGCATCTCCTCGACGTAGGGGCGCGCGGACTCGCACGTCGCGCACGAATCGAGCGCGCTCGTGTCCGCGATGACGCATCCCAGGAGGATCGTCTCCCACAGCTCCGCTAGCCAGTTCCGCAGGCCGCCCGTGCACCGGGACACTCTGGACACGGCCGTCGCGCCACCTGCGCTCATCTCATCATCTCGGTCAACGTCTTTCACCGACCCGCCCCGTCCGCGATACCGCATGCACCATACCACCAACCGCCGTTACGGGGGCATTACGGCGGGTAGCGCTGCCATTAACGACCGATTACATTCGGCGGCGGGCCCCGCGGAGAGAATCGTAATGGCTTCGTAGCGGTGGGAAGCAATACATTAACGCCGCCGCCACAGCGATCCGTGGTAGGATGGCGCGGGAGCGTTGGGACCACGATGTCCGCCGCGCACGGGAGCGCTCCCGAATGGATCTCAACACCGTGCGCGGCGCAATGATGAGGTGATGGTCGTGTCAGACGCACTGCTTGTCGGCGTCGTCCTGTTATGCCTGGGGTCGTGCCTGCGGATCGTCAACAGGCGCCCGAAACCCCGGTCGATCCTCGCACTGCGCAGCGCCGGTATCGCCTCAAGATCCCCCGCGCCGACGACCCGTCGGTAAGCGCCGCCGGCGCCGTGCAATCCGCCACGCAGTGAGCGCTGTTCACACCTCCCGCGCACCTTTCTTCGAGTTGCCGTGGTGCAGTTGACTACGATGGGCTGGCTCCAGATCGCCGTCGTGCTGGCCGTGCTGTTATTGTCGGCCAAACCCCTCGGGGCCCACATCGCTCGCGTGTACGAAGGTGAGCGAACGTGGCTCGACCCGGTCCTGCGGCCGGTGGAACGCCTCTTGTACCGGTGGGCGGGCGTACGGCCGGAGCAGGAGATGGACTGGCAGACGTACACCACGGCGCTCCTCGCCTTCACCCTCGTCGGCATGATCCTCCTGTACGCGATGCTGCGGTTGCAGGCCGCGCTGCCTCTCAACCCCCAGCGGTTCCTCTCGATCGACCCCGTGCTCGCCTTCAACACCGCCGCCTCCTACGTCAGCGCCACGGAGTGGCAGAACTTTGGGGGCGAGTCGGCGATGAGCTACCTGACGCAGATGGCGGGGTTCGTCCCGAAGGCGTTCGTCTCCGGCGCCGGGATGGCGATCATGGTCGCGCTGTTCCGCGGGCTCGCGCGCGCGTCGGGTCGGACGATCGGGAACTTCTGGGTGGATCTCGTCCGCGGGACGCTGTACGTCTTCCTGCCGCTCGCCGCGGTGTTCGCCCTCTTCCTCGTGTCCCAGGGCGTCGTCCAGACGCTCTCGCCGTACCAGACGGCGACGTTGATGGAGTCGACCGCGTACGCGCAGCCGGTCACCGACGCGAACGGGAAGCCGGTGCTGGACGCCCAAGGGCACCGGAAGACCACCACGGTGAAGGTGACCGAGCAGCAGATCGCGCTGGGCCCCGTGGCGTCGGACGTCGCGATCAGGCAGTTCACGAACGGCGGCGGCTTCACCAACGCAAACTCGGCCCACCCGTTCGAGAATCCGACGCCGCTGTCCAACTTCTTTGAGACGATCGCGATGGCCCTGATCCCTATCGCGTCGTGTTACACGTTCGGCCGGATGGTCGGCAACACGAAACAGGGCTGGGCGCTGCTCGCCGCGATGTCACTCATCTTCGTGCCGCTGCTCGTGGGGGCCGTGAGCGCCGAGCAGGCGGGTAACCCGCTGTTGACCCCGGCCGGCGTCGACCAGCGGGCAACGGCGGCGCAACCAGGCGGCAACATGGAGGGCAAGGAGGTGCGCTTCGGGATTGCCGCCTCGGCGCTGTGGACAACGCTCACGACCGCGGCGTCAAACGGCTCGGCGAACTCGAACTACGACTCCTACACACCGGCCGGAGGGGTCGTCCCGCTGTTCCTGATGCACACTGGCGAGGTCATCTACGGCGGCATCGGGTCCGGGCTCTACGGAATGCTCGTGTACGTGCTCGTCGCGGCGTTTGCGGCCGGCCTCATGATCGGCCGCAGCCCCGAGTACCTCGGCAAGAAAATCGAGGCGTTCGAGATTAGGATGGCGACCCTGGTCGTCCTCATCATGCCCGCGGTGGCCCTGACCGCCACCGCGGTCGCCGTGTTGACCGCGGCGGGCCGCGCTCGCGTGTCCAACCCGGGGCCGCACGGATTCAGCGAGATCTTGTAGGCGTTCACGTCCATGTCCAACAACAACGGGAGCGCGTTCGCCGGGCTGAACGGGAACACGCCGTTCTACAACATCGTCGGCGCCGCGGTCATGCTGGCTGGGCGATTCTGGGTGGCGATCCCGGCACTGGCGATCGCCGGATCGTTGGTCGGGAAGCGACAGTGGCCTGCCAGCGCGGGCACGCTCCCGACGCACACGTGGCAGTTCGTCCTCTGGCTCGCCGCGGTGCTCATCATCGTCGGCACGCTGAGCTTCCTGCCCGCATTGGCTCTGGGTCCACTCGTGGAACACCTGCTGATGGACGCCGGCACGACGTTCAAGTAACCGCGCATTAGGCGGGTCGTGTCTCGGGGACCAAGGGTGGAAGGCCTGCGACGGCGACCTCCCTCTTGCCATGGTGCACTATAACGGATAAAATCCCCTATTGAAGATGCCGAAAGCGCCACGAACGGCACTCAGATTCGCAAACGGCCTGGATCTTGCCGATCTCGGCGAGCGCATCCGGCAGGAGCGGGTGCGCCGCCGTTTGTCGCTCGAGGAGCTCGCCGCCGCCTCCGGCGTGAGCCGCAGCATGCTGTCCGCCGTGGAGCGAGGCGGGAAGGTCCCCACGGTGCTCGTGCTCGACCGGATCGCAACAGGACTTGGGACCAGTATCGCCCGTCTGCTCGGGCAGGAGCGCGCGGCGCGGGTGGTCCTGTTGCGGCGGGCCGAACAGGACGTGGCCCGCGATCCGAGCGGCTGGGAGCGGCGCATCCTGTCGCCCGTGCTCCCGGGCGTGGAGTTCGAGTTCATGCGGACGACGATTCCCGCCGGCGTCGACGCCGGCGCGTTCTCCCCGCACGCGCCCGGGTCCCGCGAGTACGTCGCGGTCGAGTCGGGCACCCTGACCCTCACGATCGACGGGGCGCCGTATACGCTCCATGCCGGCGACAGCATCTACTACGACGGCGATTGCGTGCACGCGTTCGCGAACGACGGCAGCGCGCCGTGCGCGTACTATCTCGCGATGGAGGTCAGCGGTGCGCTTGCGCCATCCGCCCACCATGCCATCGGAGGCGGGGGCGGGCAGAAGAGAGGAGCGCGATCATGAGACCGAGCGGGCGACGGCAGGCAGACGGCGGCGCAGCCCCTGGGCTCCCCCCCGAGGAGTTCCGGCGCCTCGGCCACGCGGTCGTGGATCTGGCCGCCGACCATCTCGCCGGCGTGAGTGAGCGTCCCGTGTTCCAGCCAATGACGCCGGAGGAGCGGCGCGCGCTGCTCGAACAGCCGCTCCCGGACGACGGCATGCCGCCCGAGGCGATGCTCCGCCAGTTTGCGGAAACGATCCTCCCCCACCCGATGGGCAACGGGCATCCGCGGTTCTTCGGTTGGGTCAACTCCCCGCCGTCCCCGGTGGGCGTGCTCGCCGAGATACTCGCGGCGGCGATGGACCCGAGCTGTGCCGGCGGCGACCATGCCGCCATTTACCTGGAGCGCTGCGCGGTTCGATGGTTGATGGAGCTGCTGAGCTTTCCCACCGAGGGCAGCATGGGCCTGCTCGTCAGCGGCGGCTCCATGGCCTCGCTGACGTGCCTGGCCGTGGCCCGGCACCGGGCCGTCGCGATGGCGGGGGGCGACGTCCGCGCCGCGGGCCTCCGGGGAACGAACGCGCCGCTCGTCATGTACCTGTCCGAGGAAGGCCACGCTTGCATGCGGAAGTCGGCCGAGCTGCTCGGGCTGGGCGCCGCCGCCGTCCGCACCGTCCCGGTGGACGGGGCGTTCCGCATGGACCTCGCGGCGCTCCGCACCGCGGTCACAGACGATCGTGCGCGCGGCCGCGTGCCGTTTTGCGTATGCGCGAGCGCCGGCACCGTGAGCACCGGGGCGATCGATCCGCTCGACGCGCTGGGCCAGTTCTGCGCGGCGGAACGCCTCTGGTTCCACGTCGACGGCGCGTACGGCGCGGTCGGCGTGCTCGACCCGACGGTGGCGCCGCAGTACGCCGGCATGAGTCGCGCGGACTCGCTCGCCCTCGACCCGCACAAGTGGCTGTCCGTCCCCGTGGAGTGCGGGTGCGCCCTGCTCCGCGACGGCCGCCTGCTGCGCGAGACGTTCAGCCTGGTGCCGCCGTATGTTCAGACCGAGGAAGGCAGAGGCTTCGGCGGGCTGCCGTGGTACTCGGAGTACGGCTTCCAGCAGACGCGGGGGTTCCGCGCGCTCAAGCTCTGGATGACGCTCCAGCATCTGGGACGCGGGGGCGCGGCGGCGCACATCGCGCGGCACAACGCCCTGGCGCGCCGCCTCGCCGGTTTGATCGACGCCGCACCCGATCTCGAGCGAATGGCCCCGGTCACGCTTTCGATCGTGTGCTTCCGCTACAACCCGCCGGGATGGTCGCAGGACGACCCTCGTCTGGACGAGCTCAACAAGGCGATCATGCAGGAGACACAGGCCGGCGGCGAGGTCTTCGTGACGAACGCGGCGCTCCGAGGCCGCTTCGTCCTGAGGGCGTGCGTCCTCCACTACGGGACGACCGAGGACGATCTTGCGGCGCTGCTGGCCGTGATCCGCCGCACCGGCGCGAGGCTCGCGGCCTCGCTTCCGGCAACATAGCACGGCCTCCGGGCGGCGACCGTCGCAGAGGCAGGACCCCGGAGCACGCGGAGCAAACCTCCGAGAAGGACCGATCGCCCGCCGCTTCCCGGCGTGCTTGAGTCGTGCCGCGATTCAGGTCGGATCGGCGTGCCCTCTTCCGAGCATGCGACACGCGTTGCGGATCATCGCGATCTGTACGGCCCTCGCCGGCCTCGTGCTCGGCGGGCCCGCAGGCGCCGCGCCGCCGGAGCCCACCTGGCCCATGCGCAACCGCGACTACGCGGCGACTGGGTCTGATCCTGCAGCGGGCATCGACCGGACCAACGTGACCATGCTGCACCCCCGGTGGCGCTTGGCGGCGGACGATGCCATTCCCGACGCCGCCGCAATCGGGACCGATACCGCGTTCGTGGGGTCCGCGCGGGGGACGCTGTACGCAGTCGAGCTCGCGACGGGGCGGCCTCGCTGGCAGGTATCGCTGGGGGCGCGGCCGTTTTCGGCCTACGGGTTTGACTCGCTCGGGATCGGGAGCACGCCGGCGCTGGCGAATCACCGCGTGTACACCGCCACCGCGCTCACCGACGTCTTCTGCCTCGACGACGCGACCGGCGGGCTGATGTGGCGCACGCACGTGGGCAACCCGAGCGTCGGCGAGGTGATCTGGTCCGCGCCGCTCGTGTGGCGAGGCCGCGTCTACGTCGCCATCGACGGCACGATCGACGAACCGATCCGCGCGCGCGTCATCGCCCTGGACGCCGCCACCGGCGCGGTCGATTGGGTGTATGTGATTCCCCAGTACGCCAGCGGCGGCGGAGCCGGGGTGCTCGCGAGCCCGGGGTTGGATCCCGCCACCGGCACGCTCTTTGTGACCACCGGGAATCCCTCGCCTGGCAACGATCCGCCCCCGGGCCCCGACCCTGGGTCGGACTCGATCCTGGCGCTCGACGCCGCCACGGGCCACCTCAAATGGGCGTTCGGACCGACGCACCCGCACGACACTCAGGATCTCGACTTTCTGTCGACGCCAAACGTGTTTGCCCTCCCGCAGGGCACGGTCGTTGGAGCCGGAGAGAAGGATGGGGTCTACTACGTGGTCGACGCGCGCACGGGCCGGCTCGTCTGGAAGACGTCCCTGACCACACCGCAGCGGGGCGCCGTCGTCACCGGGAGCGCCGCGATGGCCGGCGGCCGGATCTTCGTCGGCACGCAGGACTATCCGCCGTCGGCCAAAGGGTTCACCCCAGACCTGCCGGGACGCCTCGTGGCCCTCGATGAGGCGACGGGCCGGATCGTCTGGACGCTCCTCGGTCCCAAGCAGGTCCTCGGCGCGCCGGCCGTCGCGCGCGGCGTCGTGTTTGCGGCCGACTACTCGGGGACGGTTTGGGGCGCCGACGCGGACACCGGACGAGTGCTGTGGCGCGGCGCGGTCGGCGGATTCACGTTCAAGGGTGGTCTCTCGCTGGCGCCCGGCCTGCTCCTCGTCGGAGCGGCGTCGCCCGCGAACGCCCTCGTCGCGTTCGGCATCGCTCAGTCCGGCCGATCGTCCCCGCACCTCGGCATCGCACTTCGGCCGTGATCGGTCCTGACCGCGCCGGTCGCGCGCGAGCGCGTCTTGTGTGATGGCGCTCTTCGACCCCGAGTTCTGGGCGCGCGGGCTCGGCATCGTGTTGATCGACCTGGCACTCGCCGGCGACAACGCGCTGGTGATCGCGCTCGCCGTGCGCACGCTGCCGCGTCATCAACAGACCCGAGGCCAGGTGTGGGGCGCCGTCGGCGCGGTCGCCCTCCGCGTCGGCTTCATCGTGGTGGTCACCTTCCTGCTCAACATCCCGCTGCTGCAGCTCGCCGGGGGCGTGGTACTCATGGCGATCGCAGTCCGGCTCACCCGGCACGAGACCGGCATCGAACACCAGGCCCGTGCCGGGGCCACGCTGATCCAGGCCGTCGGCATCATCGTCGCCGCCGACGTGATTATGAGCCTCGACAACGTTCTCGCGGTGGCCGCCGCCGCCCGTGGGCGCTACGGGCTCGTGGTGGTTGGGGTCGGGTTGTCGCTGCCCCTCGTCGTGTGGGGGAGCAGCCTGCTCGCCAGGCTCATGCACCGGCAGTCGTGGATCGTGTGGCTCGCGGGCGGCGTGCTCGGCTACGTGTCAGGGGAAATGATCCTCCGGGATCCGCTGATCGACGGGTGGCTGGGGCCGGCGCTGGCCGGCGCGCTCCGCGTTCCAGTCCCCTTGGTCGCCGGTATCGCGCTTGCCTGCTACGGATGGTGGACGGACCAGCGATCGCGATCGTACTAGAGGCTGCGAACGCCGGCCGGCGCCGCAGAAGGATCCTGGGAACCCACGGTCGCGGCCCGGCCCGTCGCCGTCCCGGGCCCGTTTGCCGGCGCGCGGTTCGCCATCGCGATCCCCGCGATGACGAGCAGCGTGCCCCCGATCAGCCGCGCATTGACCGGTTCGCCGAGGAACAGAACCCCCAGCACCAATCCAATCACCGGAAAGACGTAAGCCACCGCGGTCGCGCGTGTGGCTCCCCACGCGCTGATCAGGTAGTAGTACAGGAGGTACGCGAGACAGGACCCGAGCAGGCCCAGCCACACGAGGGCGAGCCACGTGATCGGCAGGTGCGGGAACCGCACAGGGCGTTCCACGACCGGAACGGCGAGCCAGAGCATCACGTTGGCGGCGAGTACCGCGGCCGTGGCCTGGAGCACGGGCGGTTGGCCGCGAAGGTATCGCCGGGCGAACGTGGCCGCCACCGCGTAGCTAAGTGCGGCGACGAGCACGGCGGCCTGGCCCACGAGGCCGCTCTGTAGCACGCCGGAGCCGAGGTCGCGGCTCATCAGCACCACCACGCCCCCGAACCCCAGCGCGAGACCGGCGGCGCGGCCCCGGGTGATCTTCTCATCGTGCAGCCAGAAGTGGGCGATGACGAGGGCGAACAGCGGCGTCGTGCCGTTGAGGATCGCCGCGAGACCCGACGGGATCCGTGTCTCTCCCCACGGGATCAGCGCGAAAGGCAACGCGGTATTCAGCGCGCCGAGCATGATCAACCGCCCCCACAGACCGCGATCGCGCGGAAATGGCTGCCGCATCGCGCGCACGACCACGAGCAACCCGGCGAGCCCGAACAGGAGCCGAAACGCCGCGAGCGTCACCGGGCCCGTATCGGCCACCGCGATCTTGATCCACAGAAACGACGACCCCCAGATCGTTCCGAGCAACCAAAAGGCCGCCCATTCGCGCACCCTCATGCCGCACGGCACCTCCGTCGCCCTGATGCAAGCCGATCACAGCGTACACGCGCCCTGCCGTCGGAATCTATCCGATCTTGCGCCGCGAACTCCCCCACCCTTCCCAACTTTGGTTGTAAAGGAGATTCCCCTAAAATACAATAGGAGAACACAGGCGATAACGGATAATCGACGATACAGTCGCGTGGAGGACTTCGCATGGCTTTGACTTCCAAAGTCGATCTCGATGGCACAGATTGGCGGTTGCTTCACGAGTTGCAGGGGAGCGCCCGCCTGACGTACGCGGAGTTAGGGCGGCGCGTCGGCCTGACCCAACCGGCGGTGGCGGAGCGGGTGCGGCGGCTCGAGGAAGCGGGCGTGATTACCGGGTACCACGCCGAGACGGACCCGCGCGCGCTCGGCCGTCCGCTGCTCGCGTTCGTGCGTGTGACGTTCGCGCGAGCCGAGCGGTCCGCCGCGCTGGGTGCGGCCGTGCAAGAGTGGCCGGAGGTGATCGAATGCCACCGCATCACCGGTGAGAATTGCTACATCATGAAGATCGCGCTCACGTCCGTGGAGCATCTCGAGGCGTTCATCAACCGCGTCACGCAGTACGGACAACCCATCACGTCGCTCGTCCTGTCGTCGCCGGTGTCGCGCCGGACCCTCGGGCCCGCCGAGGCCCCGCCGCCCGACGACGCATCGATCGCGAGCCCGGGAGGCGCGTGATCGATGGACACACCCACGAACGCGCCGATCCTGCGGGCCGTCCGGGCGCGTCAGGACGAGTTCGTCGCGACACTCTTCCGGCTGCTGCGCCAGCCGTCGATCAGCACCCAGAACATCGGCGTGGCCGAGTGCGCAAACCTCGTGAAGGCGGTGCTGGAGGAGCACGGGCTGGCCGCGCGCCTGCTCCCGACCGGCGGGCATCCGGTGGTCTACGCCGAGCGGCGCGTTTCAGAGGACGCGAACACCCTCCTCATCTACGGCCACTACGACGTGCAGCCGCCCGAGCCGCTCGATGCCTGGCTGAGCCCCCCGTTCGACCCGACGCTACGAGACGGGCGGATCTATGCGCGGGGCGCCGGTGACAACAAGGGGCAGTTCCTCGCGCACGTCCTCGCGCTGCGTCTGCTGGACGAGTTGGGGCGCCCGCCCCGGCTCAACGTCAAATTCCTGATCGAGGGCGAGGAGGAGAACTCGAGCCCGCATCTGCCCGCGTTTGTCGCGGCGCACGCGGGCTCGCTTCAGGCCGACGCGCTGTTCGCGGCCGACGGCCCGATGCACCTGTCGAATCGGCCGATCGTCTTCTTCGGTCTGCGCGGGATTCTCACGATGGAGCTGGAGGCCGTCGGGCCGAACCGCGACCTGCATTCGGGCAACTTCGGCGGCCCGGTGCCGAATCCGATCTGGACGCTGGTCGAACTGCTCGGCACCATGCGGTCCCCCGAGGGGCGCACCACGATCGACGGGTTCTACGATCGCGTCGTCCCGCCGACGGCCTACGAACGCGACGCGATGGCGCGCATTCCGTTCGACGCGCGCGCCTCCAAGGCGGATCTGGGCATCGAGGAGTTCGCCGGCCCCGCGAACGTCTCGTACTTCGAGAAGATCATGTTCCAGCCGACGCTCAACATCACCGGCATCGCGGGTGGGTACGCTGGCGCGGGCTCCAAGACGGTCATTCCGTCACGCGCCGTGGTCAAGCTCGAGACACGCCTCGTGTCCGACCAATCTCCCGACGAGATCTTCGCCAAGATCGAGCGCCACGTCCGCGTGCACGCGCCGGAGGTCGCGATCCGCAGCCTCGGGGGCACGCTGCCCTCGAAGACGTCGCCCGAGCTGCCGGTCTCCCGCGCGATCACGGAGGCGATCGCCGGCGCCTACGGCGTTCCGCCGGTCGTGATGCCGGTGCTCGGCGCCTCGGGGCCGAACTTCCTGTTCACCGACGTGCTCCGCATGCCAGCGATCTGCGCGACCTACGGGCCGCCCGATGAGAACAACCACTCGCCCAACGAGAACATGACGATCGAGTCGTTCCTGAACGGCATCTGTGCCAGCGCGTTCGTGCTCGAGCGCGTGGCGGCGATGCCACGGGCCTCGCTCACGGCACCGCCCGCGGACCCGCCGACGCCCTAGCCGAAGTGCGTGTGCGAGGTCCCGAACGGCTCCGTGCGGGACGCGCTACGCACGCGCGCGCTTGATCTTGGCGGCCAACCGCTCCGCCAGGAGGATCGCGACGACGCCGACCAGCAGGTGCAAGACCCGGATCACCCAGTGGGCGCCTCCGGTCATGAGCCGTGTTTGCGTGAGCCCGAGGACGAGCACGAACACGCCCCACAGCGCGGCCAGAGGAATCGACCGCGACCGGACGTGCGCGGCCGCGGCCAGCGCGGCCAACGCCCACAAGAGGAGCACGACCACCACGCCGACCAGCATGTGCACGGGGACGAACCGCAGCGCGCGGCCCCACCAGAAGGCCAGTCCCAGGACGAGCAGAATCACCCACGCCAGCCGGAAGAGCATGAGGAGTGCTGTTGCTGCGCCCCGCATCCTGTTCGCCACCTCCTCGTGAGAACGACGCACGACATTCTGGATGATATCATCTTAGCGCCGCGGTGCACGCCGGCGAGCCTCGTCACATCGAACATCTCGGCACCGCGCGGCGGGGGTGAGGAATGGACGACAGCATCCGCGTCCTGATCGAGATCCAAACCCGCAGCTACGACCGGGCGGGATCGGGGATCCGGGAGTCGTACCCGCGGACGAGCGCGATGGACGCCGCACGGCTCGCTGCGTTCCTCGAGCGCAAGGTCTACGCGGTGCTGGCCACCGGGAGGCCCGACGGCCGGCCCCACGCCGCTCCGATCGCATTCTCCGTCTGGGGCGGCGCGTTCTGGATCGCCACGGTCGCCGGAACCCGCCTGCGCAATCTGCGCGCCCGGCCGTTCGCGTCGATCGTGGTCGCGGACGGCGATGTCCGGGCCCAGCACCGCGCGGTCATCGCGGAGGGCCCGGTCGTGATCCACGACGGGAGCGAACTTGCCGGCGTGAGCGCCGAATTCGCGGAGGACTGGCGTGCCCGCCACGGGTCCCTGCCGGCGTGGGCCGCCGCGCTGTTGGAGCTGCGTCCCGAACGGGTCTTCTCGTTCGACGGGACGCTCGAGGCCCCGTGACGAGACCGCGCCGGCAGCCCGACGCCGGCGCGGCGTTACGCCGTGAGCAGGATCGGCGCGTCGCGCGTGATCACCAGCGTGTGCTCGTAGTGCGCGGAGAGGCTTCCGTCCGCGGTCCGGACGGTCCACCCGTTCGGATCGAGGAGGCCGCGCCCCGTCCCCGCCGCGATGATCGGCTCGATGGTGATGACGAGCCCCTCGGTCAGTCTCGCGCGGTTGTTTGGGTCCGGATAGTTCGGTACGCTCGGCGCCTCGTGGATTGTGCGGCCGACGCCGTGCCCTCCGAGCTCCGGCATCACGCAAAACCCCCCGCGGGTAGCCTCGAGCGTGACGGCGCGGCCGATCTCGCTGATCCGCGCCCCTGCGCGCGCGACCCGGGCCGCCTGCCGGAACGCCCGCTCGGCGCAGCCCACGATCGCCTCGGCCGGGCCGTGCAGCGGACCGACCCCGACGGTCACCGCGGCGTCCGCGAGCACCCCGCCCTTCTCCGCGACAAGGTCGAGCTTCACCAGGTCGCCCGGGTGAAGGACGCGCTCGCCGGGGATTCCGTGGACGGCCTCGTCGTTGACGCTGATGCAGACGGCGCCTGGGAAGCCGTAGACTTTGGGCGGCGACGGCTCGGCGCCGTGCTCGGCCAGCACCCGCGCGCCGATGCCATTCAATTCGCCCGTCGTCGCGCCGGGCCGGACCGACGCCGCCATCGCGTCGAGCGCCCGGCGAACAATCCGGCCGATGATCCGCAGCCGCTCCAGCTCCTCGGGCGAGGTAACGGACATGACCCTACGCGCTCGCCCGGTTCAGCCGGTCGATCGACGCGGCGGACAGCTCGAGCCGAGTCGCCGCGATCAGCTCGTTGAGCTGGTCTACGGTCGTGGCGCTCGCGATCGGCGCGGTCATGCCCGGACGCGCGATCAACCAGGCCAGCGCCACCGCGGCGGGTGTCGAGCGGTGGTCTTTCGCGACCGCGTCGAGCGCCGCGAGGATAGCGAATCCGCGATCGTTGAAGAACCTGCGCTTGACGCCCTGCCCGCGGGGGCTTTTCGAGAGATCCGCCTCGGTCCGATACTTGCCGCTGAAGAATCCGCTCGCCAGCGAGGAATAGCTGATGACGCCGATCCCCGCGCTGCGGCAGAGTGGCTCGAGCGCCGTCTCATAGTCGGCGCGGTCATACAGATTGTACAGCGGCTGCAGGCTCTCGTATCGAGGATAGCCGTGACGCGTGCTGACCTCCAGTGCCTCCGACAGCCGTTCCGCGCGGTAGTTCGACGCCCCGATCACCCTGACTTTGCCCTGGGCGACGAGGTCCGCGTATACCCCCAGCGTCTCCTCCAGCGGCGTGTTCGCATCGTCGACGTGGGACTGATACACGTCGATGTAGTCCGTTTGCAAGCGCGCGAGCGAGGCCTCCACCGCGCGGGTCATATAGGCACGGGAGAGCCCCTTGCCGGGCGCGCCCATATCGGACCCGACCTTGGTGGCGACGATGACCTTGTCCCGATTGCGCCGCTGCTTCATCCAGCGGCCGAGAACGGTCTCGGATTCACCGCCCGTGTTACCCGGCGCCCACTTTGCGTACACGTCCGCCGTGTCGATGAAGTTCATGCCCGCCGCCACGAACGCGTCGAGCACCTTGAACGAGGCCGGTTCGTCCGCGGTCCAGCCAAAGACGTTTCCTCCGAGACACAGCGAGGATACCTCCAGCCCGGAGTTACCCAACGTGCGCTTCTGCATCGCCATCCCTCCATCGTGTACGGTCGGAGTCCGCGCGAAACATCCGGTCGGTGCGGTTGGTCGGATCGATTCGGAGCCGGGTCGCCCCGTGCACGCCGCCCGCTCGGCGGCGGCACTCGCGCGGTGACGCGGGTCCATCAAGCGGTAACGGCCCGGGTCCGCGCGGGATGCCCGGACGGTTCCCCGCATCGTCGCACAGCGCATCGGGCCCGCGCCGGCCGACTGCGCTACCGCCGTTCGAACGCCAGCCGCACGCCCAAGCCGATCATGACCGTCCCGGCAACCGCGCCGAGCGCACGTTGCACGCGGGGCCCGAAGTATCGTCCGGCGCGGGCGACCGCCGCGCCGTAGACATGAAGCCATCCGAGCGTGAGGAGCGCAAATACGGCGACCATCACCAGGAGCCGCCCCGTGGAATCACCGGGACGCACGAATTGCGGAACGATGCTGAGGAAGATCACGGCCGCCTTTGGATTGAGCAGGTTGTTGAACAGCCCCTGCCAGAACGCGCGGTCGGGCGCCGACGGCCTGCGCGGGTTCGAGACAGGCGGCGCGCCGCGTCCCTCGGGACCGCGCGCCGCGCTGATGAGGCTCCGGAGCCCGAGGGCCGTGAGGTACAGGGCACCGGCCAGCTTCATCACGGTGAACGCCGCCGCGGACGCCCCGAGCAACGCGGCCACGCCGGCGACGGACGCGATCCCCCAGAGCACGAGGCCGATCGCCACCCCAAAGGCCGTCTGCGACGCCGCCGTCCATCCGCCCCGCAACGCATTGCGCGTCACGAGCGCCATGTCCGGTCCCGGCGCGACGATGAGAGCGGCGGAGACCAAGAGGTAGGCAAGGAATCTCGCGTCCCACATGCGCATGGAGTTCCGGCGCGTCGGGACGGCCTCCTGCCGCTGCAGTCCCCCTCGTCGAACGGTTCCCTCGGCGCCCCGCGCGCGCGACGCACGCTATCGATCGGAGCGCGCGCGGTCGGTCCCCGGCGTCGCCCTCGGGGCGAGACCGAACGTCTCCGCGAGCAACCGGTAGGAGCGCAGCCTGGCCTGGTGGTCGTGCACCACCGTCAGGATCATGAGCTCTTCGACGCGCAGCTCGGCCGCGATCCCGGTGAGCTGGCCGTGTACGTGCTCGGGCGTGCCGACAACATAGCGCGGCCACTCGCCGTCGTCGTCAGACGGTTCGTCTCCGACGCCCGCCAGCCTGGCGATCGCGTCCTCCGGGGTCGGAATCGGACCGCGGTCGCCGGTTTGGCGGAGGAGGCGCCGCAGGCGCAGGCTGGCGTACAAGCGGTGAGCCTCTTCCTCCGTCTCCGCGCAGACCGCACCGAGCGACAGGATCGTCCGCGACGCGGCCGACGCGTTCACGGCGACGACGTGCTCGCGATAGTAGTCGATCGCCGCTCGCGTGGGCTGCGGGTTGATGAAGTGGGCGAACGCGTACGGCAGCCCCAGCTGTGCGGCCGCGCTCGCGCTCCACGGGCTCGATCCGAGGAGCCAGATGTCAGGCACCCCGGGCATGTCCGGCGTGACCTCGATCCGGCTGAACGGGTGGTCCGCCGGGAAGCCGCCGCGGAGAAACGCCAGCAGCTCCACGAGTTGGTCGGGAAAGTCGTCCGGGAATTCCCGCCCGCGATCGCGTCGCAGCGCAAACGTCTCGAGCGGTCCGCCCCCGGGCGCCCGGCCGATCCCGAGATCGATCCGGTCGGGATACAACGCGTGAAGCACCCGGAACGTCTCGGCCACCTTGAACGGGCTGTAATGGGGCAGGAGAACCGCACCGGAGCCCACGCGGATGCCGGAGGTCTCGGCGGCCACCCGCGCCATCAGGACCTCCGGCGCGGAACTCGCGAACGCCCGGGTGGCGTGGTGCTCGGCGATCCAGTACCGTTCGTACCCAAGCCGGTCGGCGACCCGCGCGAGCTCGATCGTGTTGCGCAGCGCATCTGCGGCCGTGAGACCCGCAGGCACGGGCGATTGGTCGATGATCGACAGCCTCATGCCCGGTAACTTCGTGCGCGCCGCACGCGGGCCTGCCGGTCGGCGACGTCACGGTCCACGTGGTCGAGACCTGACGATCACGGCTCTCGGGACAGACCGGAGCCTCCTCCGCGCGAGGGGACAACGGCGTGATCGAGCGGCCGCCCGCGCCGAAGGCCTAGCGCGCGAACGCTCCCGCGCCGGCCAGCCGCCCGGACTCGGCGCCGGCGGACGCCCTCGTCGGCTGATACCCCGCTTCGCGAATCGCCTGTGCGAGGTCGCGCTGCGTCACGTGCCCAGGCAGGTACGACACAATCGCGCGACGCGTGCGCAGATCCACGGCCGCGTCGAGCACACCGCCGACGCTCCGGAGCGCGTCCTCAATGCGGGTGGCGCACGAGGGGCACCCGATGTGGTCCACGCCGATGACGGCGTGTGACGCACGAACGTCGCACCCCACCGACCGCACGACGTCGACGAGCCGGCGGAGGTCCGCCTCCGCGGAGTCATGGGTCACGCGCAACTTCTCGGTCGCCAGGTTCAGGGAAACGCCTTGGACACCGCACACGCTCGCCAGCGCCCACTCGAGCCGCGCGGCCGCGGGAGCGTGACGCAGTCCTTCGACGGAAAAAACCACGACATCGTTGCTCACGGGCCAACACCTCCGTGCACTGTGCCTGCGGCCTCATGGTATCGCACGCGGGTGAAGGCGCCGTGATCACTATTCGAAAACTGCGTGAAGCGTGAGCAAAGACCGACGGCACGGCCGTTGTGCTACACTACAATACGGCGCGTACATACGGCACGATGCAGCGACACGGCGCCGCGTCCCGCCCGGGACCGCGACGCGACCCGCGAGGTCCGCTGATGAAGCGCTACCTCGAAACCAACCGAGCGATGTGGGACGTGTGGACGAGGTATCACGTGGCGTCCTCGTTCTACGACGTGGAGGGGTTCAAGGCCGGCACCTCGCGGCGGCGCGCCGGCCTCGACGAGCTCGAGTTGCGGCTGCTCGGCAACGTCACCGGCAAGACGCTCCTGCACCTGCAGTGCCACTTCGGCCTCGACACGATCGCCTGGGCCAGGCGCGGCGCGGTCGCGACAGGCGTCGATTTCTCGGGAGCGGCGATCGCGGCCGCCCGCACGCTCGCGGCCGAGGTCGGCGTGCCGGCCACGTTCGTCGAGAGCGACCTGTATGCGCTCCCGGAGCGGCTCCGCGGCGAGTTCGACCTCGTCTTTACGTCGCACGGGGTGCTCTGCTGGCTCCCCGATTTGGATCGCTGGGCTCGGGTCATTGCCCATTTTCTTCGGCCGGGCGGGACGTTCTGCATCATCGAGGGGCACCCGTTTGCGATGGTCTTCGACGAGACCCGCGAGGACGGGGAACTGCGACCGAGGTACCCTTACTTCTCCTCTGCGGAGCCGGAGCGCTCGACCGGACGCGGCTCCTACGCAGCACCCGACGCTCCGATCGACAGCCTGACCTATCAATGGGTGCATCCCCTCGCCGACATCGTGGGGGCGCTCGCGCGCGCGGGGCTCCGGATCGAGACGTTCGAGGAATACCCGTACGTTGGGTGGGCAATGTTCCCGTGGATGGAGGAGCGTCCGAACGGGACGTGGCACCTGCCGTCCGGCGCGCGCAGCGTCCCGCTGATGTTCTCGCTCACGGCGTCGAAGGACGCTCGCTGAGCCGCCCTGAGAACAGGGCGCGAGGACGCTTCACGGGATTGTGACCCGCGGGACGTAGCCTGGAACGCGAATCGAGATTCGCCGGACTCCCGCAGGCGCCCGTGCCGGGTCGCGTGGAACGACGGCGCGTGACGCCGCGAGCATGAGGGAATCGAGCGTGCGACCATGACTCCACACGCCGTGATCGACGTCCCGCCCCGCAGACCCGAACCGCAACTACATCGGGGGGAGGAGACGTCTGCGGCCGTCGGGGCCGACGCCCGCCCGACCGGCCGGCCGGAGCCCGGCACGCGCGATGCTGCGCCGCCCCCGGCGGGACGATTACTGTCTTTGGACGCGTTCCGCGGTTTCGTGATCCTTGGCATGCTCCTCGTCAACAACATGATCTGGAACGCCGCCACGCCGCGGCAGCTGATGCATGCGCCGTGGGGCGGTGGCGTCACCTTTACCGACATGATCCTGCCGTGGTTCGTCTTGACCGTGGGCGTCACGATCCCGGTCGGGGCCCGGACCGGCCTGCGCGGCGCCGCGTACGCGCTGCGCGTCGCGCGGCGAACCGCGTCGCTCGTCGCGCTCGGGGTCCTGATCGACTCGGTGGCGTCCCACGGATTCACCGTGAGCATGGACGTGCTGCAGCTCCTGGGCCTATCGTACCTGGTGGCGGCCCTGCTGAGCCGAGCGCGGGTGCTGGCGCGGCTCGCCACGGCCGCGGGGCTGCTGGCCGGATACGCGGCGCTCCTCACCCTCGTGCCGGTGCCCGGCCTCGGCGTCGGCGTGTTCCAGGAGCATCACAACATCATCCAGTACCTGAACGATACCTACCTGACCCCCCACGCGCTTGCCGGGGTGCTCGCCGTCGCGCCGGCCGCGGCGCTGGCGTTGCTCGGCACCACTGCGGGCGACCTGCTGCGGGCCGGCCGCACGAAGGAGGTCGCGAAGACCGGCGCGCTCGCCGCCGCTGGAGCGGCGCTGGTACTCGGCGGTTGGCTGTGGGGACAGACGCTTCCGCTGAACAAGGATCTGTGGACGCCGACGTACGTGCTCTTCGCGGGCGGGCTCGGGTTGCTGCTGCTGGCGGCCTGCCACCTGCTGTTCGACATCGTGCGGCTGCGGTCGCTCGGCGTTCCGCTCGCGGTGCTCGGCTCCAATGCGATCGTCGGATACGTTGCGTCTGCGCTGTTTGCGATCGGCGCCATGCAGACCTGGCCCGATCCGCGCGCACCGGGCCACACGCTCTCGCTGCACACGGCGGTGCTCGATCCGCTCGGCGGTGCGATCGGCCCCGTCGCGGCCGGGTGGATCTACACCGCGTCCGTCATCGCCCTGTGGTGGCTCGTGCTGTTTGCGCTGTATCGGCGGCGCGTCTTCATCCGCGTCTAGCCGCACCCGCCCGCGGCCCGTACACTCCGGCAGCCGTCTGCGATCACCGCCAGCGCGCCCCCCCTCTCCCCTCGCGCCGCGTCCGCGTTCACCAGGGCGACTCGGCGGGCCCGGATCAGGACACTCGCCAGGGGAGCACGCGATGCTCCAGCCAATCGAGCGCGCCGGTCGCCGCCCACCCCAGCACGGCGGTGACGAGGAGACCCGCGAACATCGCGTCGATCGCGAAGATCTGGTACGACCGCCAGATCAAATAGCCGATCCCGCTATTCGACCCCAGGAGTTCGGCGCCGACGATGACGATGAGCGCGAAGCCCATGCCGAGCTTGAGGCCCGTGAAGATCTGCGGCAGGGCGCCGGGCAGCGCCACTGTCACAAAGACCGCGCGCGCGTCCGCGCCGTACGCGCGGGCGATCTTGAAGTAGGCAGGGTCGAGCGCCAGCACGCCTGCCATCGTGCTCAGCAGCACGAGGAAGAAGATGCTCACCGCGACGATGCTGATCTTGGACGCTTCTCCCAACCCGAGGTAAAAGATAATCAGGGGATAGACGGCGATCTTGGGGATCGGGTACACCGCGGAGACGAGCGGCATCAGTGACGCCCGCACCGGCCGGCTGAGCCCCATGGCCAGTCCCAGGCCGACCGCCGGCACCGCGCCGAGGAGGAACCCGAACACGATCCGCCGCACGCTCACGAGGGCGTGATACGGAAGCTCGCCGGTCCGGGTCATAGCCGCCATCGTGTGCAGCACCGTCGTCGGCGCCGGGATGTAGCGGGGGTCCAGGACGCCGAGACGGCACAGCACCTCCCACACGGCGAGGAACCCGATCGGAGACCCGACCGCGAGCAGGCGGTCGGAGAGTCGACCGCCGCTCATGGACGAGCGACCTCGCCGTCCTCGACGAGCTCGGTCCAGAGGCGCGCCGTGAGCGCGCCGTACGCGGGATCCCGGCGGACCTCGCGGTATCCGCGCGGCCGCGCGAACGGCACCGCCACCTCGGCCCTGATCCGCCCGGGACGGCCCGTCATCACCAGCACGCGGTCGGCGAGACGCGCCGCCTCGTCCAGGCTGTGCGTGATGAAGACGACCGTCTTGCCGCTCTCGCCCCACAGGCGCAGCAGCTCGTCCTGCAGGTGCAGGCGCGTCTGTTCATCGAGGCTGCCGAACGGCTCGTCCATCAGCAGGACGTCGGGATCCGTCGCGAACGCCCGCGCGATGCTTACGCGCTGGCGCATCCCCTCCGAGAGCTGGTGCGGATAGGCGTCGAGAAACGGCGTCAGGCCCACGCGTGCGACGTGATGCTCCGCGCGCCGCCGGCACTCGACCCCGGGAAGCCTGAGCATGCGGAGGCCATATGCGACGTTTTGGCGCACCGTCATCCACGGAAACGTGCTGACCCCCTGGAAGACGACGGCGGTCGCGAGCCGTCCCGGGGCGGACCGGGGCATCGTCACGGACCCGGCGCTCGGCGTGAGGAGCCCCGCCAAGACGTGCAGAAGCGTCGTTTTGCCGCATCCCGACGGGCCGATCATCGCGCAGAACTCGCCGGCCCGCACGGAGAACGAGACGTCCTCGAGCGCCGCGATCGGCCCGCGGGGCCCCGGATACGCGTGCGTGAGTCCGGTCGCCACGATCGCAGCGGCGGCCGGGGGCGCGGCCGGCGACCGGCTCACTGCGGTGGGACGAACGGCCCCACGGCCCGGAGCGCTTGCGTCACGAACGAGGTGTCGATGTACGCAGACGGCGGAAGCGGATGATCGTAGGTCAACTCGCCCCGGTTCCGGAAGAACTCCTGCAGCCGCGTGAAGTCGTTGAAGTTCATGGCCCCGTTGGGCTCGTGGAACGGCGCGCGCGCGCGCTTGACCACATCCGCGGGGACGCCGGTGTACTTCTCCACGATGCGCGCGATGTCGTCGCGCCGGTAGCCGCCGCCGTACAGGTCCCGGCACGCGCGCAGCCACGCCTTCATGAAGCCCACGGCTTCCTGGGGGTGCCCGCGCATGAATGCGCCGCTGAAGTACACGGCGGTCACCTGCATGCCGTTGATGAAGTCCTGGCTGAGGCGGACGATCTGCCCGCGATCCTCCGCCAGCGTCGTCAGGGGCTCGCCCAGCATGCCGCCGGCGATCGCGCCGTTTGCGAGCGCCGCGGGCACGTCCGGAAAGTTCACCTCCACCAGCTGCACGTCGGACATCGTGAGCCCGCCTTTGAGCAACGCCGCGCTGACCCAGAATTCCGTGGCCGATCCGATGACGTTGACCGAGACCTTCTTGCCGCGCAGGTCCTTGACCGCGCGGATCTGGTTGTTCTCGAACGCCGAGCGGGCGATCACGAGCGGGGTGCTCACCGGCGGCTTCTCGGCGTGGGCCGGCCCGACGACCTTGAAGTCGAGCCCGCGCGATGCGGCGTTGAACAAGGCGGCCCCGAGGCCGCCGACCGCCGCTTCCGCCCGCCCGCTGGCCAGCACCGCGAACACCGATGCGCCACCCGGCGCGCTGATCAGCTCGGCGTCGATGCCCTCGCGCCGAAGATACCCCCGCTCGATTGCGACGAACAGCGGCGCGAAGATCAGCACCGGCGTGGACACGACACGGATGTGGAGCGGCGCCCGCCCCTGCGCCCGCACTGGCCGCGGCGCCGCGAGCCCTGACGTGAGCAGGCCCAGCGGCAAACTCATGAACGTCCGGCGCGTGATCATCGGCTCACCTCGTCTGACGCCCCGTCCGGGCGCCGCGTGCCTGGCGCACCGTCCTCGCGCGATCCGCTGCGCCCACGCTGCGGAGCAGAAACGCCCGCAGCGCGGGGAGCCGGTCCGTGAGCCGGCCACTTCCCGTCGCCAACCATTGGGTGATCACCTCGTTGAGGACGCCGAGCCACGCCTGAGCGGCCAGCGCGGTGTCCTGGGCCGGGATCGACCCCTCGCCGACGGCGTGATCGAGATGCCGCCGGATGAGCCGGGCGAAGCGGCCGTGGATCTCCAGGCGTTTCTCTTCGAACTCCGGTCCAAGTCCCACCGCCTCGACCAGCAGGATCTTCACCAACCCCCGCCGCGTGTCGGCCGTCTCGAGCACGACGCGCAGCGCCGCCTCCACCTTGGCGAGCGCACCGCGCTCGTCGGCGATCGCAGTCTCGACGCCGGTCTCCACCAGCTCACCGAGCGCGTCCACGAGTGTCACGAAGATCTCCTGCTTGCTCGAGAAGTAGTGGTAGAATGCGCCCTTCGAGGTCTCTGAGGCGGCCACGATGTCGTCGACCGCCGCGGCGTGGTACCCCTTCGCCACAAACACATCCATCGCGGACCCAAGAAGGCGGTCTCGGGTCGGCGTCTCGGCCGGTGATCGCGTCGTCGAGGCTCTTGTCATCATCTGTATCCTTGCGGTTGGGATCGGTTTTTTTTGGGTCAGACCGACGCGTCGGTCTGACCCTCATCTTAGGGACGGTCACCGCGCGTGTCAATGCCCGCCATAACCTCGAGCGCCAGGCCAATTCTCAATCGGGAACCTACCCGTCCAGCGTACCTCCACCCTCCGCCGCCGCCGACTGTAACGGTCCTGGCACTTTCTCCTGCGCACACGAGGAGAAATCGGCTGCCGGTGCCAATCACGCCTTCGCGACGGCCCGCGGTGGTCGATGAGCGGGCGCGTGTGAAGGGAGGCGGTACCGTGGATGCTCGAGCCTTGATCCAGGAACAGTTCGCAGGCAGCCACCGACTCGTGACGCGCTCGCTCGGCGAGGTCTCGGACGACGAGGCCAACCGCGTGTTCGACGGGCCCCTGGCGCCGTTCGTCTGGCAGGTCGGCCATCTCGCGTGGGCCGATCTATACCTTCTGAAGGCCGCAGGCGCATCGCCGTCCCTCACGCTCCCGGACAGTTTCGAGCCGTTGTTCAAGACTGGCACCGGCGGCAAAGCGGCGTATCCCTCGCTCGAGACGGTCCAGCGCGCGTTCGACCAAGCACACGAGGCGGCGATGAAGGCGGCCGCGGAACTCGACCCGGACACCCCCCGCGAGAGCTCCCAGGGCTTCTGGAAGAACTCCGGCGGCGTCCTTTTGTTCTTGAACGGCCATCGATGGTATCACATCGGGAAGATGACATCGCTCAGGGCGCTGCTTGGGAAGCCGCGGGTGTTTGGTTAAGGGGACACAACGCCGCGCTCGGGATGACTTGGGCCGCCCGGAAATCTCCGGGCGGCCCAGACAGATTATAACGACGCCCCGCGCGACACGCCCGGGCCGACGGCCCGGACGGAGACCGCGCCCTACTTCGCCGTGATGGTCGTCGCGCCGGCCGGCGTCACGGTCGGTGTCTTGGCCGTATTAGAGACGACCAGCTTGTCCCACATCCCCGCGACCCCATGTCCGGGCACACCGCAGACAAACTCGTACGATCCGGCCTTACTCGCCGTGAACGTGAGCGTTTGCTTGGTCCCCTTGGGGAGCCCTGCCGCGAGGTCCTTGGTCATCGCGCCCGGGAACGCCGGCGTGGTCGGCGGCACCGCCTGCTGGCCCGCGCCCGACGGCACCACGATGAGACTATGGGCGAGCACGTTCACGTTCTCAAAATGCACCGTGACCTGCCAGCCGGTGGGCACCGTGATTGTCATGGCCCCGCGCTGGTAGCCGTTGAAGTCGAAGCCCCCGTCGGCCGCGCTCTTGCCGGCGACGATCGCGACGTCAACGGAGTGCATCGCCGCGCCGAGGACTGGCGTCCCAGGGACCATCGCCGCGACCGCGGCGACGGCGCCGATGGCACCTCCCCATCGCATCGCGGTCCACGCGTTCCGTGCCAGTGTGTGTATCCGTCTCACCCCATCACCTCCATGATCTTCGCGTCACAGGCACCATTCTACCTACGCGGCACGCCGTCCGGTAGTTCCTGCCTGCCCTCTCCGGCGCGCACCGGCACCGGTCGCCGGCGATCGGCCGGCAGGAGGTCGTACGCGCGGACGCGTATCCTCCGACCCGACGCCGGAGGGACCCACCTGGACAGCCTCGCGTTTCGTGCCATCCGCGCCGCCGTACGCGCCCTCGCCTGGGCGCTGTTTCGTGTCTCCACGGTCGGCATCGACCGCATCCCCGCACGGGGTCCGGCAGTCGTCGTCGCCAATCACGTCAGCTGGCTCGATCCCATCATCTTGCCGCTGGTGATGCCGCGAAAGCCCGCGGTGCTGGCGATGGCGGAGCTGTGGCACATGCCGGGCGTGAGCTTGGTGATGCGCGCCTACGGGCCGCTCGCGATCCCGATCCGCCGCGGAACCGTCGACACGAGCGCGTTCAGGCGCTCGCTCCACGCGCTCCGGCACGGCCGCCTCCTGATCATCTTCCCGGAGGGCGGCATCAGTCCCGACGGCCGCCTCCGGCCATTCCAGCGGGGCGCGGCGCTCCTGGCCGCGCGCGCCGGCGCGCCGCTCGTCCCGGTCGCGATCGTCGGCACGCGCGACGCGCTTCCGCTCGACCGAACGGTGCCGCGCCTCCGGCGTATCGTCGTGCGGGTCGGCGAGCCGATCACGATCGGCGGCGATACCCCAGAGGATCTCGACCGCGCGAACGCGGAGGCCGCGTCCCAGATCATCGCGCTCGCGACCTCGGCGGCGTCGGGTCGCGAACGCCAACGCGAGCCCCGGCGGCCCGGACCGCGCCGGCCGAAGCCCTAGCGCATCGTCTCGATCGCGCGGCCGAACCGTTCGATCTCGCCCTCGGTATTGTAGTAGTGGACGGACGCCCGCACGAGCGGCTCGAGGCGCCGCGCCTCCATGTCGAAGCGGGTGGAGTTGACGGTGGACACCGTCACGTTGATGCGCTGCGCGGCCAGCCGGGCCTTGACGTCCGCCGCGGCGAGGCCGTCAGCGGTGAACGTGACGATCCCGCAGCGTTCCGCGCCGAGATCGTGCACGACCACGCCGGCGCACTCGCACAGTCTCGCCCGCAGGCGCGCCCCGAGGGCGTAGACGCGGTCGCGGATCGCCTCGAGCTCGAGCGCGCGCGCGTAGTCGATCGCGACGGCGAGTCCGATCTTGCCCGCGTAGTTCGCCTCCCAGCTTTCGAAGCGGCGGGCGTCGGGCCGCATCTCGTACCGGTCGCGCGCGACCCACACCGCGGCGTGGAGATCGAGAAACGGCGGCTCGAGCCGCTCCAGCAGCGCGCGCCGCACGTAGAGGAAGCCGATGGCGCGGGGGCCCCGCAGGTACTTGCGCCCGGTCGCGGACAGAAGATCACACCCGATCTCGTCGACGCGCAACGGCATCTGCCCGACGGACTGGCACGCATCCAGCAGATACGGCACCCCGGCGTCGCGGGCGACCCGGCCGACCTCGGCCACGGGGTTGACGAGGCCACCGTTCGTCGGCACGTGCGTGATCGAGATCAGCTTCACGCGCTCGTCGAGCGCGCGCCGGAGCGCGTCCACCGAGATCTGACCGTGTTCGTCGTTCGGGACGACCTCGACCACGGCACCCGTGCGCCGCGCCACCTGCAGGTAGGCGATGTAGTTGCTCGCATACTCGGCCATCGCCGTCAGGATCCGGTCGCCCGGCGAGAAGCGCAGCGAGTAAAACGCCATATCCCACGCCCGGGTGGCGTTCTCCACGATCGCGATCTCGTCCGGCGCACACCCCAGGAGGGACGCGGTGGCCGCGTACGCGTGCTCGATCGCCGCGTCGGCCTCGTCCGCCGCCTCGTACCCTCCAATCTCGGCCTCGCGCCGCAGGTGGCCGAGCATGGCGTCCACCACGGCGCGCGGCATCAGGGCCGCCCCGGCGTTGTTGAAGTGCAGGACGTGCTCGCATCCGGGTGTGTCGCGCCGAACCCGCTCGACGTCGATGGCCATCGCGCTCCGCTCCTGTTGGGGCTACGTCGCCGGTCGAGAACCGAGGCCCGGCGCGAGGTGTGATCGTCCGAGGGCATCGGAGGCTTCGACGGTGCGTCGGGCGAACCCCCCTCACCATGTCGTACGTGGGTGCGCCGCTCCGCCGGCGCGAAGACCGTCCGCTGCTCATCGGCGCCGGCCGGTTCGTGGACGACATCCACATTGCTGGGATGCTGCACGTGGCGATCGTCCGATCCCCGCACGCGCACGCGCGCATCGACGGCATCACGACCGCGGAGGCCATGGCGTCGACCGGCGTCGTCGCGGTCGCAACGGCCGCGGACCTCCCCGCCCCCACCCCGCGCGCGCCCGCCGAGCCGCTGTTTCCAGGCGTCGCGGAGATGCTGCACCCGCTGCTCGCCGAGGGCGTGGTGCGGTACGTCGGGCAGCCCGTCGCGGCCGTGGTCGCGCGGGACCGCTATGCTGCGGAGGACGCGGCGGACCTCGTGCGCGTCTCGTACACGCCGCTCCCAGCCCTAGTCGACGTCGACGCCGCCCTCAAGCCCGGCGCGGCTGTGCTGCACCCCGGGCTCGGCTCCAACGTCGCGTTCGAGGAGGAGCTGCGTGCCGGGGACCCGGACGCGGCGTTCGCGCGCGCCGACCTCGTCGTCGAGGCGCGGATGGAACAGCCCCGCCTCGCCGCGATGCCGATGGAGTGCCGGGCGATCGTCGTCGTTCCGGATCGCCTGCGCAACCGCGTCGACGTGTGGTTGTCCACCCAAAGTGCCCACGGCGCACGGGACGGGATCGCCGAGACGCTCGGGCTCCCGCCGGAGCGCGTCCACGTCGTCGCCCCGGACGTCGGCGGAGGGTTCGGCGCGAAGGGCACGCTGTATCCCGACGAGATCCTGGCGGTCTACCTCGCACGCTCCCTCGGACGGCCGATCAAGTGGGTGGAAGACCGCCTGGAGAACCTCCGCGCGATGGTCCACGGACGGGGCCAGCGCGCGCGGTATCGCGTCGCCGCGACACGGGACGGGATCGTCCTCGCCGTGGACGCCGACATCCTGGGCGACCTCGGTGGCTACTGCCTCGGCTTTGGGGCCGGCGTGCCGAGTCTCAGCGTGCTCGTCGGACTTGGAGCGTACCGCATCGAGCACGCGCGGTTCCGCGTCCGCGGCGTCGCCACGACGAAGGCCCCGACCGGGCCGTATCGCGGCGCGGGGCGGCCGGAGGGCGCGTACTACATTGAACGGATGATGGACCTTGTCGCCAACCGCCTCGGCCTCGACCCGGCGGACGTCCGCCGGCGGAACTTCATCACGACGTTTCCGTACCGGGGACCCACGGGGCTCGCTTATGACTCAGGCAACTATCCCGCGCTACTCGAGCGCGCGCTGGCGCGCTCAGACTACCGTCGATGGCGCGCGGCGCAGGCCCAACGGCGCCGAGGCGGCGGGAAACCGCTCGGGATCGGTCTGGCCACCTGGATCGAGGTAGCCGGCGGCGGCGATTCGTGGGAGACGGGTGCCGTGCGAGTCGAGCGCTCCGGCCGGATCACAGTCTTGACCGGCTCCTCGCCCCACGGCCAGGGCCTTGCGACCGCGTTCGGCCAGATCGCCGCGGACGTCCTGGGGGTGGAGCCGGGCGACGTCACGGTCCGGCACGGCGACACCGACGTCATCCCGTCCGGCGTCGGCACGTTCGGCAGCCGCTCGTTGTCCATCGGCGGGTCGGCGGTCATGCGGGCCGCCGAAGCCGTGCGCGACAAAATCCTCGCCCTCGCCGCGCATCTCCTCGAGGCGGCGCCGGCCGATCTCGTGCTCGCGCGCGGGGCGGTCTCGGTTCGCGGCGTCCCCGGACGCGGCCTCACCTTCGCGGAAATCGCGGACGCGGCGGAAACGGTGGGACGACGCCCGGACGACATGGCGCCCGGGCTGGTCGAGCACGTCCGGTTCGAGTCCGCCGGACCCACGACCCCTTCGGGCGCCCACGTCGCGGTCGTCGAGGTCGACCCGGACACCGGCAGGGTGCAGGTGCTCAAGTACGTCGCGGTCAACGACTGCGGGCGCGTCGTCAACCCGCTCCTCGTCGAAGGCCAGATCCACGGCGGCCTCGCGCAGGGTTTCGCCCAGGCGCTGTTCGAGCAGGTCGTCTACAGCCCCGACGGCCAGGTGCTGACCGGATCGCTGCTCGACTACGCCGTGCCGACCTCCGCCGACCTGCCGGCGTTCGAGAGCGACGCGCTCGCAACGCCGTCGCCGGTCAATCCGCTGGGGGCGAAAGGCATCGGCGAGTCGGGCACGATCGCGGCACCGGCCGCGCTCGTGAACGCGGCCATCGACGCGCTGCGGCAGGCGGGCGGCGGCGCCCTCGACCTGCCCGCCGATCTGGACGCCGTGTGGCGCGCGCTCCGCGGCGCGCGGGCCACCTAGCGTCCATCGCAGCCGGGCGCTCGCGCGTCAGCGGCCCCGCTTCGCGCGCGGCCCTCGGGAGAACAGTCCCTCCAGCCACCGCGCAAAGCCGTGCGGCTCCTGGTGCTCGTCCAGGCCGCGCTCGAAGCTCTCCATCGCCGCTCGCACGCCGACGTCCCTTCCCGCGGCCCTGCTCATGATCCACTTGTGGTCGCCGAGGTAGACGAACACGTCCCCCGGCGAGCGCCCTGGAAAGAACCGGCGGAGGCGCTTGAACGCGGGGTCCTGGATCACCGGCAGGTACACGCGCGTGTACCACTCTCGCGCGGCACTGCGCAGCGACCCGCGACCGCGCTGCTTCGCGACGTCCTCGATCCACCGCTGGAGCTTCGGGTACTGGCCGACCTCGTGGAGGACGATCGTCGTGATGCCGGTGCGCTGCTCGAACAACAATCGCTCCCGCCCCACGACATCCTCGGGCCGCTTGGCCTCGGGCAGGTAGACGACGACCTCGGCGTCGATGTCGCGGGCGCCAACGAGCTTCGCCGCCGCCACGCGGTGGTGGCCGTCCGCGACGAAGTACTCGTGCCCGATCCGGTAGAGCAGCACCGGGGGCAACACCTCACCGTGGTCGAGCGCCGCGACCAGGCGTTTGACCCGGGACGGCGTCAGACCGCTGCCGGCGCGGAGCCCCTGCGGAAAGTAGCGCGCGCGGCCCACGCTGCCCACGATCTCGTCGAGCGGCACCTGGATGACCCCGAGCGGACGCGCCGTGAGGGCGCCCAGCGACCGCTGGACTTCCTCGAACTCCTTGAATCGGCGCGGCGACATCACCTGGAGGCCCCCTCGAGCGGAAGCACGACCGATCGGAACGCGTTCACGACCTGAGTGTCATCGAAGACCGTCACGCGCGCCCCCTTTGCGACGTAGGACAGATGGTTGTGGCCGTGCACGAAGTAGCGCGGCCGAAACCGCCACAGCGCGGCGCGAAACGCGCGGAACCCGACGTGGGCCCGGTCCTGTCCGTCGTGGATCCCGAACGGCGGGGCGTGCGTCACGATGATGTCCACCCCGCCCGCCCACCACGCCGCCGGACGGACGCGCAGCACGTGCCACCACATCTCCCGCTCAGTGTACTGCACGCCCTCGCCGTTGTACCACATGCAGCCTTCGAAGCCGAGGATGCGCAGCCCGGCGATCTTGACGAGGCGTCCTTCGATGTTCTCTCCGGGCGGCGGGCTCTCGTGGTACCGCCGGTCGTGGTTCCCGCGCACGTACAGCAACGGCACCCGGTACCGATCGGACAACTCCTCGAGGTAGTCCGCGGGAAGATCACCGCAGGAGAGGATCAGGCGCACGCCCGCCACGGCAGGCGACGGCGGGTCCGCCAGCAGGCGCTCGTCGACCTCATCGCTGACCGCGAGGATCTTCACGCCGCCACCGCGACGCCCGCCGTTGGCCGGTGGCGCGGGCGCCGGCGAGTTGAGCGTAGCACAGCGGCCCGCCGGCGCGGCGCGCGATCCGCGCCGAGGCGGCGGGTGAGCGCACCGCAAGATCGTCGAGCGCCGGAACGAAGTCCCGAGCTACCACCGAAGCTGAGCGCTACCGTCCGGGTGCCACGTGATCGAGCACTCCGGGGACATCCGCGCCAGCCGCTCGACGATCGCGCGCCCCGTCTCGCCTCCGGCGAGGACGGGTGATCCCCGCCTCGCCCGCGGCAGCCCGTGTCCGAGCGTGACCGGGTACAGGGTGATCGCCTCGAGCGTGCCCCCGTCGAACCGGCACACCGGCACGATCGCTTCCCAGTACCTGGGATCGACCGCGAACCCGCCCCTCGCGCCGCGCGCATCGAACAGGTCGGCCGGCGTCGCCGTCGGAGGGAGCCCGAGCCGCTCGTAGAAGTCGGCCGGCTGGCGCTGGAGCACCTCGTTCTGGAAGATGAAATTGCCGAGGCTGTAGAAGATCGGTTTGCCCTTGTAGATCTCGATGCCGCGCAGCAGATGCGGCCCGTGACCGAGCACGGCGTCCGCCCCCGCGTCCACCGCCGCCCGGCAGAAGGTGGTGACGAACTCTGCCGGCTCCTCGACCTCGTGCCCGGCCATCTCATGGGCGTGCACGCTCACGAACACCCAATCGGCCTGGCGGCGGGCATCGCGGATCCACTGGAGATTCGCCGCGAGGTCCCCGGCGTGCGGGCTGGTGCGCACGCCCTCCGGCGCACCGACGCGGAACTTGTGGTCGAACAGGGTCGCGACCCCGTCGGGGTCGGGACGTTGGAAGCCAAGTTGCACGGAGTGGGCTCGCCCGGCGCCGAGATGCAGCCGCTCGTGGATCGCGGCGAGCTGCGCCACCGTCTCGCGGCTCGCGGTGATCGTCGTCTCGTGCCGCAGCGGGTTGACCCCGGGCCGGCCCTGGCAGTCCGGCCGCTGCTCCCCTGCGGGAGCGTGCGGGGGGAACGAACTGGTGAGCGCGATCAGCGCGATGCGGCCCGCCGCGACATCGAGATATCCTGGAGACCGCGCCTCCGCGAGGTGCCGCCCAATCCCGGCGTAGACGACCCCCGCGCGGTCGAGTGTGTCCATCGTGCCGAGCAGGCCGCCCTCGCCCCAGTCCGCCATGTGGTTGTTGGCGGCGGCATAGAGATTGAACCCCATGGCGTTCAGATCGTCGATGATCCGCGGCGAGCCCACGACGTACGTCCCGCCGCTTGCGGCCTGCGGGCTCCCGAGATAGTCGTGCAAGGTGCCCTCGAGGTTGGTGAAGCGGACGTCCGCGGAGCGCAGCAGCGCCACGAGCGCGTGAAACGCGGGATCGCGGGACTCGCCGATGTGCTTCGTGATGAGCGCGTCGCCGGTGGCGGCGAGGAGCAGCGGGTGAGACACGAGATCGGCCCTTCCGGAAACAAAGTGCCGTGCCGCGCGCGGCACAGCCCGATGGCCACTTATTCTTGCGCCGGCTCGGGAACTCCTTGCCGGGCGCGCGCCCGGCCGCGCCGGCGCGCGATCGCGTGCGGGTCGGCAAGGTCGCGCACTGCGTCGCCGACCAAATTGAGACACAAGACCGTCAGCACGATCGCCCCCCCGGGGAAGAACACAAACCACGGCGCGGTGGCGACGTACACGTGGGCGTCGTCGAGCATGTTGCCCCAGGTCGGCGTCGGCGGGCGGACGCCCAGCCCGAGGAACGACAGCGCGGCGTCTGCGAGGATCGCCTCCGCGAACACGAACGTGGATTGGACGATCAGCGGCGCAACGCAGTTGCGGAGAATGTGCACGACGAGGATCCGGCCGTCGTGCTCGCCGAGCGCCACGGCCGCCTCCACGAACGTGCGCTCCTTGAGCTGCAGCGTCGAGGCGCGGACGATCCTGGCCGTCCGGGGGAAGAACACGAGCGCGATCGCGATCACCTCGTCGCGCGCGTTCGCGCCGAGCGCTGCGACCAGCGCGATCGCGAGCAGCAGCGCCGGAAACGCAAGCAGCCCGTCGAGCAGGCGCATCAGCACCGCGTCCACCCGACGGTAGTACCCGGCCGCCAGGCCCGCGGCGGTGCCCGCGATCGTGCTGAGCGCCATGACCGCGAGGCCGATGAGGAGCGACACCCGGCCGCTCGCGATCACGCGGGACAGCACGTCCCGCCCAAAGTTGTCCGTGCCGAACGGGTGGGCCGCGGCGGGCGCGAGCAGGCGGTGCTCCACGTCGAGCTGGGTGGCGGACGGCAGCGGCAGCCAGGGCGACACCGATGCGGCCAGCGCGATCGCCGCGAGGATCGCGAGCGACGCCGCAGCGAGCGGCCGGCGTCTCAGGAGCGCGCGCAGGAACAGCCGCATCGCGCTAGTAGCGAATCCGCGGGTCGATTGCCGCGTAGAGCAGGTCGACGACCAAGTTGAGCAGCACGTAGACGAGCGCGACAAACAGCACCACGCCCTCGATCACCGGATAGTCCCGCCGGCTGATCGACTGCACGATGAGGTTCCCGATCCCCGGCAGAACGAACACGGTCTCCGTCACGACGGCGCCGCCGAGGAGCGCCGCCAGGCTCGTGCCGATGACGGTCAGCGTCGGAATCAGCGCGTTGCGAAACGCGTGGTGGGCGAGGATCAGCACGTCGGAGAGGCCCTTGCTGCGCGCCGTGCGGATGTAGTCCTCGTGCAGCACGTCGATCGTGGCGTCGCGCGCGATGCGGGCGATCAACCCCGCCTGCGTGAAGGCGAGCGCGGTCGCCGGCAGGATCAGGCTCGCCAACCACGGTCCCACGCCCTGCGACGGCGAGACGTAACCCGCCACCGGCAGCAGCCGCAGCGCGACGGCGAACACGGCGATCAGGTTCAACCCCGTCCAGAACGACGGCACCGACACGCCGACGAGAACGAGCAGCATGAACACCTGGTCGTACGGACTATCCTGTTTCCAGGCGGCGATGGCGCCGGACGGAATCGCGACCGCGAGCGCGAGCCCCTCGGCAAGGGCGGTGAGGCCGGCCGTCGGCCCCAGATGCTGCCAGATCGCATTGAGCACGGGCTCCCGCAGGAAGATCGAGCGGCCGAGATCGCCGTGGAGCAGGCGCTCGAACCACAGCGCGAACTGCACCGGGAGCGGGCGGTCGAGGCCCATCGCGTGCCGGAGCTGTTCGACCTGGGCCGCGCTGGCGTCCGGGCCCAGGATGATCGCGGCGGGGTCGCCGGGGATCAGGTGGAGCAGCACGAAGAGCGTCGTCCCGACAACCAGGAGGACCGGGATCAACGCGGCGAGGCGCCCGGCGACATACCCTGCCACGCTACCCCGCCCCGCGAACCCGCCGGGCCCGAGACGCGCGATCGCGTGCGCGGGCAACGCGCGCTGCTACGGCTCCCGGGCGGCGTGCGTCCGCACGCGGGAACCGCGGTCCGCCCCCGCCCTCGCCGTCGCCGGATCGCGGCGACACGTCGCTAGCGCTCCGCGGTGGTCCGCCTCACCGGGTCACCCACACGTTCCAGAAGCGCACGTCGAAGTACGACGTGTAGCCGTGAAGGTGTTGGTTGTTGTACGCCTCGAGCCCGAAGTAGTTGCCGATCTTGGCCACCGGCACGTCCGCGTAAAACGTCGTCTGGATCTGGTCCATCAACTTCTTTCGCCCCGCCGCGTCGGTGACCGGCGTCTCGCTCCACTTCGTGAGCAGGCCGTCGAGCGTCTGGCTCTTGTACCAGCCCGGCCACGAGGCGCCGAAGAAGATGATCGCGGTCGGGTCGATCGACGGCGAGAAGCCCGTGAGGAAGATGTCGTACTGGTCCTGCTTCGCGCGCCGGCTGAGGAGCGTCGGCCAGTCGAACACCTGAGAGTCCACATTGAACCCCACGGCCTGGAGCTGCGGGGTCAACACCTGCGCGGTGTTGTAGTTCCACGTGTAGTCCTTCGTCGACATCATCAAGACTTTCTGGCCATTGTACCCGGCCTCTTTGAGCAGCGTGCGTGCCTTGTCGAGATTCTGATGGTTGTAGATGTCTGCACCCGCGGTGCTGTACACGCCCTTCTGCTCCGGGAAGAACAGCCCCGGGTCGAGCTGCCAGAAGGTCTTCGGCCCGATCGCCGCGGCCATCGCATCCGCCGGCTTGATCGCGTAGAGCGCCGCCTGGCGCGCCCGCACGTCCTGGAAGACGCCGTGCGCCTTGTTGAACACGGCGCCGGTCCAACTGAACACCTTCACCACGTCCGCGGTCAGCTGCGGCGTGCTCTTGATCTTAGCGTACATGTCCTGCTCGAGCTCGACGGCGAAATCGTACTGCCCGGTGGAGACGCCGTCCAGGCGCACTTGAGGATCCGCCACAAACGAGAACTGGATCTCATCCGCGTAGGCGACCTTGCGCCCGGTGATCCCGCCCCAGTTCTCGGTGCGGGACACGTACGCAGGGTTGCGACCGAGAACGATCCGCTGCCCCGGCACCCATTCCTTGACGATGTACGGTCCGGTCCCGATGTACACGGTCGCGGGTTTGTCCCCGGCCGCGTCGGCGACGCTCTTCGGCATGATCACCGCGGACTGCTTCGGGTCGCCGATGTTGGTGAGCAGCGGGGTGAAGACGCGCGCCAATTCGATCTCGAGCGTATGGTCGTCGACCTTCCGGAGCGCCTTGATGGCCTTGAACGTGGGCGCGCCTCCGAGCCTGCCCCACCGCTCGAGCGATGCGACCGCGTCGTCCGCCGTCACCGGCTGGCCGTTGTGGAACTTGATCCCCTGCCGGAGGCGGATCGTGTACTTGAGCCCGTCCGGGCTGACCGAGTATCCTTCGGCGAGCAGCGGCTTGACCTCGTAGTTCCGATCGAGCGCGAACAGCCCCTCGGCGTAGTGCCAGGCGACGAGCCGTGTCGCCGTCGCGGTGGACGCCTGCCAGTCGATCGTGCCCGGCTCGGCGTCGGTGGCGACGTGAATCACGCCGCCACGGACCGCCTGCGCGGTCGCCGGCGAGGCGCCGGTCACCGACAGCCCGCCTCCCGCGCCGACAGCCGCAGCACCTACCCCCACGGTCTTCAGAAACTCGCGCCGCGTCAGTCCCTTCAGCATCTCAGGCCTCCCATCCGGTGCACACCGTGTCGCGACGGCTCGCCCCGTCGCGATACGGCGCCCACGCGCGTTCGAGATCCGGCACCCAGACCTGGTGTCGACGCCCACGCCGAGATCTCCCTATCGCGCCGTCCGAAAACGACGGCGCCGGGGTGTACGGCGAAGCTCATTGCGCGCAGCGCCGCCGGAACCCTTCCGGCGCCTCCGCGACGCGGTCTCGACCGTCGGAGGCGTGGGCGCGGCCAAGCCGCGCCCGCCTCACCGGCGACCGAGCGACCGTTCCAAACGGGCCCGCACCACCGGCCATTCTTCCACCAGAATACTGTAGTAGACCGAGTCGCGCAGGTATCCGTCCGGCATGATGCGGTGGTGACGGAGCACCCCCTCGCGCACGGCGCCGAGGCGTTCGATCGCCCGCTGGGATCGCTCGTTCCGGCCGTCGGTCTTCAGCTGGACGCGGATCATGCCGAGGGCCTCAAAGGCGTGGCGCAACAGCAGGAGCTTGCACTCGGTGTTGACCGGCGTGCGCCACACGTCGGGGCTCAGCCACGTCCACCCGATCTCCAGCGCCCGATGCGCCGGCGTGATGTCGAGGAACCGCGTGCTCCCGACCACGCCGCCGTCGCCGGGAGTGACGATCACGAACGGGAGCTCGAGGCCCGTGTCGCGCGCCCGCAGCGCCTCGCTGACGAGCCGGGCCATGTCGTCGACGGTGACCACCTGGATCGGCATGTAGGGCCAAATCTCCGCGGCGCGGCCGGCCTCGTACAGTGCGTCCACGTGCGACGCCTCCATCGGCACCAGCGCCGCATGCTCGCCGACCAGCTCCACGGGTTCCACGCGTACGGTCATCCGTGCCTCCGCCCGGCGGCACGCCATCCGGCGCGCGCCACAGCCCGTGCGCGCATTCATTCGCTGCGGATCTCGCCCACCCTGTGGCTCATCGGATACCGCCGGGACACAGACGTCGGGTCCCCGAATGTCCCCACCAGCCGTTCAACGCGATCGCAGTTCACAGCGCCGCTTGGCGCCGAACCCTCTACCGCGCCGTCAGGGCACGTTCGCCGGCTCCGGCGTTCGGGCCGCGGCCTGCCGGCGGGGGCGCCGGATCCGCGCGTACTCGGCCACCAAGTAGGAGCCGACGACGACCGCCACGGTCAGGGCCTGCGCCGTGAGGCTCTCCAGACTGCTGTACAGCGAGAACCAGACGTTCATCCAGTTCGGCAAATCGAAGGCGGGCCACTTGGTCGTCGCGAGCCAATGGGCCTGCTGCATCTCCTGGACGGTCTCGCCCACCATGACGACCAACACGCCACCGAGCAGAATGCCGGTGAGCACCAGCATCTTCCGATACGGGAGCCGATAGTGAGACGAGAAGTTCAGCCACGCCACGAGCAACGTCAGACCCACGCCGATCAGGCTGCCGAGGAGCACCATGTGTCCGCCGACCTGCAGGCGCAGGCTCTGGAGAAACAGCACGACCTCGAACCCCTCCCGGTACACCGAGGCGAAGCCGAGCAACGCGAGGCCCCGGAACACCACGGCGGGCGGCGTCCCCGGACGCTCGAGGAGCGCCCGCTCGGTCCGGGTGTGGTGGGTAATCCACCCCGTCCAGTAGACCCGGTGAAAGAACCAGTTCATGATGATCAGCAGGATCACCACAGCGAGCAGGCCGGTCGCCGCCTGCAGGTCCAGTTCCGGTGCGTTCACGTCCGAGAGGATGGCGACCACGACGAACCACGTGGCGATCGTCGCCAGAAACCCCACCCCCGCCCCTGCGGTCACAGGGCGGCCCCAGCCGGACCGCGCGCGCGACAGGCTCGCCGTGATCGCCGACAGCACCAGGATCGATTCCAAACCTTCCCGGAACACCAGGACCCCCGTGTCGACGGCGGCCGCGGCAGGGGTGAGATGTTTCGCGGTCGGATCCGGAGCCCCGCCCGCCGTGACAGCCAACCACACGAATACGCCGATCACGAAAATGGCGGCGAGCGTCATCAACGCCGCCCGGGCTCCTGGACCAGGAGCTCGCATCACCGACCTCCTCTTGCGCGCATTGCGCTCGAACAGCCGTTGGAATCGTCTATGTTAGGCTTGCCGAACAGATTCTAGAGTGATATGGTCAAGAAAGGCTGTCAAGCCTTGATTCGAGCCAACGACGCAGCGGCCTTGCTGCACACGACCCCGCGCGCGTTCGTAAAGGTCTGGTGTAGGTAAAACGGTGGCAATTTCCGTGGCACGATTCTCAACCAGCGGGGCGGTAGCCGCGTTTCGCGCGCAAGGCCGAAGTATCACGGCCCAACGTATGGCCGTGTTCCACGCCATCGAGGACGCTGATGGTCATCCCACGGCCGAAGAGCTCCACACCCGCCTCAGGGATCGGGTGCCCCGGCTCGCGCTCAAGACCGTGTATGCGATCCTCCACGAACTCGCCGAACTCGGGCTGCTCGCGCCGATACCGCTACCGGTAGGGGCGATGCGATGGGAGCCGAACACGGCTCCTCACGGACACCTCTTCTGCGACGTGTGCCGGCGCGTGGTGGACCTGCCCGTTGACCCCAGCGTCCTCATGCCGTTGGTTCGACGCGCCGATCGGCGGTTCGATGTGCGGGGAGCCGCCCTGATCGTGCACGGGCGTTGCGACCGGTGCGCCATGTAACGTTCAGCCGGGCGGAGAGACGCCGCACGACGGAGGGTGGAGATGAACCCCGAGGGAGCACCCACACTCAAGGAGTTCGTTGTCGATCACGTGCATACCACGTTGTACGACGAGACCGTCCAATGGCAGCCACCGCTCAGCGGGGTCCTCAGGTGTCTGACCGCCGCACAGGCGGCGTGGAAACCCGCTCCCGCACGACATTCCATCTGGCAGATCGTCCGCCATCTGATTCGCTGGAAGCGCGGAGTGCTCGAGGCGTGGGATGGGAATCCGGCCAACGGGACGCAGCTCGCCGCCGGCGATTGGCAAGAGGTCTCCGGAAGCGACGCTGACTGGGACCGCGACCGCGACACCCTGCTCCACATCTCCTCCGAGTTCCTGACCCGGGCGAAGGCGCTCGATGACGCGGGCCTCGCGAGGCGGATCGCCTGGTACAAAGGCGGGTGGACGCAGCCGCTAGCGATGCGTCTCGTCCGAACGACAACCCACGACATCTACCACGCTGGACAGATCATGTACTTGCGAGCCCTACAGGGCATCCCACCCCGGTGACGATGCGGTACACACTAGTTCGGGCTGCGCGCGTCGCGAATCATGCCCAGGAAGTAACGGTGCACCCGGATGTCGGCGGCGAGCTCCGGGTGAAACGACGACACCAGGAGCGGTCCCTGTCGCGCGAGCACCGGCTTGCCGTCGAACGACGCGAGCACGATCACTCCGGCGCCGGCTTCCTCGATCACCGGCGCCCGGATGAAGACCGCATGCAGCGGCGGCGGCCCGAACGCGGCGACATCCAGATCGGTTTCGAACGAGTCCACCTGACGGCCGTATGCGTTGCGGTGGATGGTGATGTCCATCAGGCGGAGCAGCGGCGGCTCTCCTCCGTGCGCGGCGCGCGCGAGCAGGATCATCCCCGCGCAGGTCCCGTACACCGACATCCCCTGCCGGACCCGCGCCGGGATCGACCGATCGAGGCCGTATTCCACCATCAACTTGCCGATCGTCGTGGACTCGCCGCCCGGGATGATCAACCCGTCCACCCGCTCGAGCTGCGCCACGGTCCGGACCTCCGGGGCCTCCACCTCGAGACCCCGGAGGATTCTCTGGTGCTCGATGACGTCTCCCTGAAGCGCCAACACGCCGACGTTCACTGTCCGTGTCTCCGCAGCTCGCGGCCCGAGGGTTACCAGCCGCGGGTCTGCAGGAGCTCGCCCTCGGGCAGCTTCCGGATGTCGAGCCCCTTCATCGGCTCGCCGATGCCCTCGGACACGTGCGCGATCAGGTCTGGGTCGTTGTAGTGGGTCGTCGCCTGAACGATCGCCTTCGCGCGCTTCGCCGGGTCGTCTGACTTGAAGATTCCCGACCCTACGAAGTTGCCGTCGCAGCCGAGCTGCATCATCAGTGCCGCGTCCGCCGGCGTCGCGATGCCCCCCGCGGAGAAGTTTACCACCGGCAGGCGCCCGAGCGCCCGCGTCTCCAGCACGAGCTCGTACGGTGCGCCGAGCTCTTTCGCGACGGTCATCAGCTCCTCTTCGGGCGTGGCCTGCAACTGGCGGATCCCGTCCAGGACCGTGCGCAGGTGCCGCACCGCTTCGACGACGTTGCCAGTGCCGGCCTCGCCCTTCGTCCGGATCATCGCGGCGCCCTCGCCGACCCGCCGGAGCGCCTCACCGAGATCGCGCGCACCGCAAACGTACGGCACCTTGGACACGTGCTTGTTGATGTGGTACCGCTCGTCCGCCGGCGTTAGAACCTCGCTCTCGTCGATGAAGTCGACGCCGAGCGCCTCGAGCACCTGCGCCTCGACGAAGTGCCCGATCCGAACCTTGGCCATGACCGGGATCGTCACCGCGGCCATGATCTCCTTGATCTTCAGCGGATCCGCCATCCGGGCGACGCCGCCTTCTCGGCGAATGTCCGCCGGTACACGCTCGAGCGCCATCACCGCGCACGCGCCCGCGTCTTCCGCAATCTTCGCCTGCTCCGCAGTCGTCACGTCCATGATGACGCCGCCCTTGAGCATCTGCGCGAGCCCCCGCTTCAGTTTGACCGTGCCGACATCCGCCATGCCGCTACCTCCCGTTCGCTCAGTCTGACTCACGACGCGCTCATCACCGATCCCGCGGCGCCCCAACTCGTTCATGGGGACCGCGGCCGTGCGCGTGTCCGTCAACCCTGTCCGTCGAGCCCCAACTGAGGCGCAATCGCCCGCAGCGCCTCGATCACGAACGCGATGTGCTCGTCGAGCGGAACACCCAACTCCTCGGCGCCCCGCACGATGTCCTCGCGCCGCACCCCGCGGGCGAACGCCTTGTCCTTCATCTTCTTCTTGACCGACGTCACGTCCACGTCGGTCACCGCGCGCGAAGGCCGGACGAGGGCGACGGCGATCACGAATCCCGACAGCTCGTCCGCGGCATAGAGCGCCCGTTCCATCCGCGTCTCGCGCGCCACGCCGCTGTAGTCCGCGTGCGAGAGGATCGCGCGGCAAATCGGTTCCGCAAGCCCATGGCTCTTCAGCAGCTCGACCCCGGCGAATGGGTGGCCCGCATCCTGCGACGGATGCCGCTCATAGTCGAGGTCATGAAGCAGCCCGGCGAGACCCCAGGGTTCCTCGTCCTCTCCGAACTTCCGCGCATACGCCCGCATCACGGTCTCTACTGCGAGCATGTGCTTCAGGAGGTTCGGCGAGCTCGTGTGCTCCGTCAACAACTGCCATGCCTCGTCGCGTGTCATCCTCTTGGCGCACCTATATGTTTATAGTGACACCTGTTGACTCGATCCCAGAGCATTGCTATATTTCGTATAACTCGAGCCTGGAGTATGTCAATATTCCTATGTACACTATTCGTGTAACTAGATATATCAAAGGAGCCGGGTGTTGACCATCGACCTGAAGAGAGACGCCGACCAGCCGCTGTACCGCCAGATCCACGCGGCAATAGCACGATCCATCCGGAATGGCGAGTTCAAGCAAGGCGCCAAACTGCCATCCGTGCGTGTCCTGTCTAAGGAATTGGGTGTAAGCTTGATCACGATTGTGCAGGCGTACGATGCCCTCACCGCCGACGGGCTCGTGCATGCCTCAGTCGGTCGCGGGACATTCGTCGGGAGTTCGTCCGCGGTGCACAGCACCGACCAGGTCGAACCAGATTCGCTGGTGTCTGGCGACGGTGAGTGGCAGACATCGCTTCCTGTGTACCTAAAGGCGCCTCGCATCTCGGCGATGCAGGCCCTCCTGAAGCCGGCTCGAAGACCAGAGGTGATCTCCCTCGCAAGCGGCACTCCTGACCCGACGCTCTTTCCGGTCCGCGCAATCGGCAGACTGTGGCACAGGGCCATGGCCGTTGAGGATCCGCGCTACATGCAGTACGGCAGCCCGGGGGGCGATGCGAACCTCCGCACGTGGATCGCCGCTCACTGCAGCTCCGCAGGCATCCCGGCCAGGCCAGAGGATATCCTCATCACGTCCGGGGTGCAGCAGGCGATCGATCTCGTCGCAAGGACGTTCCTTGGTCCTGGCGACTATGTGCTGGTCGAGAGTCCAACGTTTCTCACGGCCCTGGACATCTTCGACGGGCGAGGAGCGAAGCTGATCGGCGTTCCGGTCGATGCTCGAGGCATGCGGGTTGACATCGCGGCAACGCTCGTGGAGCGATTCCGGCCGAGGATGATCTACACCATCCCGACCGCCCAGAACCCCACTGGGACGACGATGAAGGAGGACCGGCGGCGCCGCCTCGCTGACCTGGCCAAGCAGCACAATATCCTTGTTCTCGAGGACGACAGCTGCAGCGAGTTCACATACGATGGGGACGCACCTCCGTCGGTGAAGGCGTTCGACACCGGCGGCCACGTGATCTTCGTGAAGGGGTTTTCAAAGACGGTGGTACCCGGGCTCCGTATCGGCGGCCTCGTCGCGCATGGGATCGTCATGAGCCGCCTCGCCGAGTCCAAGTCGGTGGCGGACCGATTCACACCAACGCTGATCCAACGGACGTTGTGGAGGTATTTGTCGTCGAAGCTGTATCTGCGCGATCTCGAAACGGCAAGAAGCGTGTACCGGAAACGCAGAGATGCGATGGTTCGGGCGCTTGAGACGTTCATGCCGCCCGATATCACCTGGAGCCACCCAGACGCCGGATTCAATCTCTGGATCAACCTTCCCAAGCCGGTTTCGGCGTCAGAGGCCTTCGAGGAGGGCCTGAAGGAGGGGGTTGCGTGCGGGGCTGGGGATCTCTTTCTCCCACATGTCCCGCCACCGAACGGGTTGCGCCTGTCGTTCGCCGACAAACCCGAGCACGTGATCTTGGAGGGAGTAAAGAGACTGGCCGCCGCAATCGGAAGGCTGCAAGACCAAGAACGCGGCAGACCTCAGGAGTCGGAGTTCGTAACGACTGTCTAGATGCTCATCTGAGCAAGATATCGATCAGGCGCTCCAGATCCGTGTCGGAGTAATAGCTAAGTTGAATGGTGCCTTTCTTCCCGATCGGCACGATTGATGCTTTTGTGGAATACCGCTCCCCGAGCTGCATGGAGAGATCGACGAGTTGAGGGTTCGGCTTCCTTGGGCCTCGCCGCCGTGTTTCACGTGAAACATTCCGGACCCAAGCCTTCGCCAGGTCCTCTGTCTCCCTGACCGATAATCCCTTCTCCTCGATGATTCTCCAAGTGTCGAGCATGGCGCCGGTCGACTGAATCATAAGCAGCGCGCGGCCGTGCCCTTCGGAGATTCTGTCGGCACTTATGGCCGATTGGATCTCGGAGGGAAGCTCAAGCAGTCTGAGTGAGTTCGTGACTGCCGGCCGGCTCCCGCCCACCACTTCGGCGATTTGCTCCTGGGTCATCGCGAACTCTTCGCCGAGTCTGCGATATGCCGTAGCCCGCTCGATCGGGTCGAGGTCTTCCCTTCTGAGGTTCTCGATGAGCGCCAGCTCCAGCATCTCGCGATCTGGCAGATCACGGACAACCGCCGGGATCGTCGTGATCCCGGCCGCCTGAGCGGCCTTCCATCTCCGTTCCCCGGCGACAATCTCGTACCCTGAGCCCGATCGCCTGACGATGATGGGTTGGAGTATGCCATGCCGCCTCACGGACGCGACGAGCTCGTCAAATGCCTCCCCGGAGACTTCTCGGCGAGGTTGGTATGGGTTGGGGGAGAGCGTGGAGATATCAATCTCCGCTGTCGGTCCGGACGGCTGGTCCTGATCGGCCACTCCTGGGATCAACGCTCCAAGCCCACGCCCAAGCCCGCGTTTCATCATTGCGTGTCACCTCGATGGTCAACAAATTGTGCGACGGGATCCTGCTCCGGCCTGGTCTCGTCTACGGACGGGTCTGCTTGAGGTTCTTCTCGCGGTCCGGGTTCTGGCTGAGGTTCTTCTCGCCCAAGAGGCTCCGCATGCGGCTCCCCTGATTGAGCCCCATCCCCACTCGCTGTCTCGTTCTCGATCGGCGTCCCCAACCGTGCCAGCAGCTCCCGCGCGAGCGCGGCGTACGCTTTGGCCCCCTTGGATCCAGGAGCGTACGACGAGACAGGCTGGCCATAGCTCGGCGCTTCGGCGAGCCGTATGCTCCTCGGAACCTCTGTCTGGAGCACGAGGTTGGGAAAGTGGGCGCGAACATCCGCGGCCACCTGTTCCGACAACTTCGTACGTTGATCGACCATTGTCAGCACGATCCCCGCCACACCGAGAGAGGGATTGACATGCCGTCTGATGAGCGCGACCGTCTCCATCAGTTGAGCCAGCCCCTCCAGGGCGTAGAACTCGCTTTGGAGAGGGATCAGGCAACTCTCGGCCGCGCTCATGCCGTTGACCGTCAGCAGCCCAAGCGACGGGGGACAATCGATGAAAATGAAATCGTATCGCGGTTCGATGTTCCTGAGGGCGGTGCGCAACTTCGTCTCTCGAGCGATTTGGGAGACCAACTCCACCTCGGCACCCGCGAGCCTAACGTCGGACGGCAGGATGTCCAATCCCGCGATGCTGGTATGGACGATGGCGATGTCCGCTGTCGCCGATCCCGTGATCACGTCGTACGTCGTGATTTCCAGGCTGGACTTGTCGACGCCGACGCCGCTCGTGGAGTTCCCCTGAGGATCCATATCGACCAGCAGGACATCCTTACCGAGGTGGGCGACGGACGCACCCAAGTTAATGGCGGTGGTGGACTTCCCGACGCCGCCCTTCTGATTGACGATCGCGAAGATGTGGCCCGTGTGAGTCGTGACTCCATTCTGCGACGATGTGGTTCGAGCGCGACCGTGTATCGATCACCAGTTCCCCAAGACCACACAAACTCCTTCCACGGCGGCATTCGGGAACCAACTATCACGACACGTGATCAGGAATCTTGAGGAAAACCTCCCACACATTGCCATGTTCACGACGGCCGGCGTTTAGGCAGCGCATCGGCGCGAATGATCTGGGGACAACCCGGACGGTGTGATCAAAGGGTATCGCAACCAACGAGGGTGCATATGAACATATGAACACTTGAAACTATGGATATACGAATATCCAAGTTAGACATCTACATGTATAACTATGTGAACGCCGATCCACCTTCCACCAGCCCCCGGCGCCGCGCGCCGAGGCCGCGTCCATGGGAGATGCTCACCCGATCGGCCGCCGCTCGGCGAGCCCGGGCCGCCGCGGATACTCGGCGGGTGTGGCGAATGCCTTGCGCACGACAACGATCGAGGACGACCGCGAGAACTCGGTGGCTCGCACGGCGGCGACTCCGCCCAGCACCGCGAGCGCGTGGGCCGCGGCGGCGAGTTCCCGGGACGCCGATGCGCCCTTCGGAAACACCGCGATACCCCCGACGCGAAGCAACGGGAGCGCGTACTCCGCGAGCACTCGGAGATCCGCGACGGCCCGCGCCGTCACCGCGTCGTAGCGGTCGCGGTGGGCGGGATCGCGTCCGAGCTGCTCGGCGCGGGCGCAGGCAACTTCAACGTTTGCGAGCCCCAGCTCACGCACGGCGATCCCGAGAAACCCGGCCTTCTTCCGCGACGCCTCCACGAGCACCACGCGCGCGCTAGGGTGCAGCAGCGCAATGAGGATCCCCGGAATCCCGGCACCGCTTCCGAGATCCGCGATCGCGCCGGCGGCCGGAAGCGCGGGGAGCACGTCGAGGCCGTCCGCCACGAGCACGCGCGCGGCATCTTCCCGGGTCCGGGCGCCGGTGAGCCGGAGCCGGCCGCTCCACGCGACGACGAGGTCAAGATACCGTTCGAGGGATGCGAGGTCGTTGGAGGACAGGTCGAGACCGACGGCGGCCGCGCCTGCCTCGATGATGCGGCGCGCCGTACTCCTAGGGCTCGGGGTCGCCCGACGGATCCGAGCCTTCGAGGACGTCGGGTTGCGCCCCGGCGGCGGGCGGCAAATCGGCCGCCTCAGACGCCGCGCCCGCGCCCCTCAGATCGATGATCACGTGTCGCTCGACGCCCTCGCCTTCGCTGTGCGTGGCGACGCCGGCGTCGCCCGCCAGCGCCGTGTGGATCACGCGGCGCTCGGCCGCGGACATCGGCTCGAGCGCCACCGGCTCGTGGGAACGGCGAACCCGATCGGCCGTCCGGCGTGCCAGCGACATGAGAGCGTCCCGGCGCCGTTCGCGGTACCGCTCGACGTCCACGATCACTGGAACGCGGCGCCCGAGCCGGCGCGACGCGATCATGTTGACGAGCATCTCCAGCGCCTCCAGGGTTTGCCCGTGCCGCCCGATCAACGGCGCCAGATTCTCCCCGGTGACGGAGACCAGGACCGCGCCTTCCTCTTCGCGCGCCTTGAGCACACCGCGGAACCCCATCGCGGTGATGATCGAGGATGTCACGCTCCGGGCCGCTGCGAGCGGATCGTCCTCGGCGCCGGCCTCGCCGGGCCGGGGTTCGGGCTCGACGACGTCGTCGGGCTCGCCCTCCGCGGACAGCAGCGTGAGCCGGACCCGCGCTTCGCGCGCGCCGAGACCGAGCACGCCGCGGCTGCCCTCGTCGAGGACCATGAGGTCGACCTCGTCCCGTTTCACGGCGAGCACACGCAGCGCGTCGCGAATCGCTTCCTCAACCGTGCGGCCCGATCCCTCGGCGGACTTCACGCGCGCTTCGCCCCCTTCTTGCCTGGGGCGACCGCCGGCCGCCGGCCGCCCCCGCCGGATGCCTTGGGGGTCCCGGGCGCTTTCGACTTCCCGGCGGCCGATCCGTCCTCACCCTGCGCGGCCGCACCAGCCGTCTGGGATTTGGGCGGCGCGCTCACCATTGGGTGAGGCTTGCCGACCACGAGATAGTACTCTCCGATGTACGCCATCGTGGAAACGATCCAGTAAATCGACAGCCCGACCGGATACAGCATCGCGAAGTAACCGACCATGATCGGCATGAACACGAACATCTTCGCCTGCTGCGGGTCCGTCACGCTCATGCGCTGTTGATACCAGGTCGTCGCCGCCACCAACACCGGGATGATCAGCACGAAGAGCATCTGCGGGTGCGACGCGAACTGCCCGTACATCCGGCTCGGGATCTCGTCGAGCCGCAGCCACGACAGCCCGTCCAGCGTCGCGTTGCCGAACAGATTCTTCGTGTAGAGTAACCGGAACAACGCCCACAGAATGGGCATCTGCACGACCATCGGAAGACACCCCATCATCGGGTTAACGTTGTGCGCCCGATACAGGGCCATCATCTCTTGGTTGAGCGCCTTGGGATCGTCCTTGTGCTTCCGCCGGAGGGTTTCCATGTGCGGCGCCAGCACCTGCATCGCCTTCATCGACTTCAACTGGATGCGGGTGAGGGGATGGAGAATCAGCTTGACCACCAGCGTCATCAGCACGATCGACAGCGTCAGATCATGGGTGAACCCATAGAACACGTTAAGGACGCTGTGGAGCGCGTCGATGATAGGATTGAGGAACTGCACCTACCGCGCCTCCTCGTCCCGGCGGGTGATCCCGAGATCAGGGCACCGGGTCATATCCGCCGGGATGCAGGGGGTGGCAACGCAGCAACCGCCTCAGTGCGAGCCATCCGCCCCGCAGCACGCCGTGGCGAGAGATCGCCTCAATTGCATACTCCGAACACGATGGGTAGAATCGGCAAGACGGCGGCGTGTACGGCGAGACCCATCGCTGGTACAACCGGATGAACCCGATCCCGACCATCCGAGTCGCCCGCGTCATCTCTCACGTTCACGCATCAGCCGACCGGCCGCGCACAGTGTCTCCATCTCCGCGACGATCTCCGAGAACGAAGCGTTCAGGGCCTTCGACCGTGCCGCCATCACCACGTCGCCGCGATCAGAAAGGCGGCCCTTGAGCCGCCTGAACGCCTCGCGCAGTCTCCGCTTCGCGCGGTTGCGCTCTACCGCTCCACCGAGTTTCCTGCCGGCGGTGATGCCCACCCGAAGCGGAGTGTCGCCCGTCCTGACGTACAACACCAACGCCGCACCGGAGTACCGCCGTCCCTCCCGATACACCCTCGCGTAGTCCGAGCGGCGTGAGAGCCGCCCGTCCTCACGCGCACCCGGCGTGCGTGACGAGCCGGCGCCTGCCAGGCCGCCGCCTCCCTCTCTTACGCCGGCGCGAGACGGCGCCTGCCGCGAAGCCGTCTCCGGCGCAACACGTTCCGGCCCCCGGGCGTGCGCATGCGCACACGGAAGCCGTGCGTCTTGCTCCGATGCCGGCGGTTCGGTTGAAATGTGCGCTTCACCGAGCCGCCCCCTCCCATGACTCAGATCGGCGCCCCGCGTGTGCGAGGTCGCCGACACCTTGCTAGACTATAGCATACGAGTGCGGCCCCATTCAACGCGCCGAATCAAATCACGCAAAGTGTTACGGAGGGGACGATCGTCGTACCATCAGCCCGTTGCAGCGCGGCCCAGTCTCTGTTCCTTCGCAGGCTCCGCACGCGTGACCTCGCATCCGCGCCGGGGTGCCTCCCCGGCGTGTGCCCGGTACCTTCGAGCCTTCCGAACGCTTGGGACGGCCGCGAATTCTCCCGACCGTCGCGCGCCAGCTCGAGATGATCCGCGCAACGACCGCGATGTTCGCCCCCGCCACCTCGACCGGACGTACACGCGTCGCCGCGATGGCCGCACAGATCCCGGCGGGTGGGCACAACAACACATCGCACTCGAGACCGACCAGAGGGGCCCTTCGACGCCCTCGTCCACCGCGACGGACTTGGTCATGCCCTCTCTGACGCGGAAACCCGAAATAACAACGGAAACGGGTAGGATAGTGAAATGCCGAATGAATTCAGCCCGAACAGGTTTCTGTGGATAACCTCGTGATATCTCCGCCAATTATCCACATCCTCGTCCCGCCCCTGCAACTTAGAAGGGCGATACGATCTCGATCTCGCTGTGCATCGGGTCCTCCGGTCATCAAGAGGAGGAACTTGCCAAGCTATCCACAATCTTTTCCACACCTGTGGATAACCTAGGAAGCACCTCCCAACAGTCCAATTCTAACGGCATCCGAGCGAGCTTCGGCTCGCTGACGTCCGGCGGAAACGGTAGAAACTCAACGATCATCTCTCCACAATGCTGGTCGCTTCACGGCACGTCAACGGCATGTCCCGAAACGTTCACCCGTTTCGCGATCGCGGAAGGACAGCATGATGGTGCAGCCAATTAGCGTCGATGCACGCGGGGAGGGGGAGTGATGCAGGACTTCTTCCTGCGGCTCGTGTCCCACCAGCGAATAGAGCCCGAGGAGTCGGCAAATGCGCCGGAAGTCCGTATGGCGATTTATGATTCTCCGGCGGCGCCGCCCCAGGTCGTTTCATTCTCTGCGGAGGACTTCAATCGATTGGTCGGCGAGTTGGCGGCGCGCACCTATGACTACGCGCGCGAGCGCGGTGGCCGCATCCCGTTTGTGGTGATCAAGGAGATCGTGGAAAATCTCATCCACGCGTTCTTTCAGAACGCGGTCGTCTCAATCATGGACGAGGGAAACACCATCCGGATCTCCGACCAGGGACCGGGTATTCGGGACAAAGAACACGCGTTCAAACCGGGGTTTACCACCGCCACCCGAGAGATGCGCGAGCTCATCAAGGGCGTCGGCTCAGGACTGCCCGTTGCGAAAGAGCATCTCGAGTTTCTGGGCGGAGCCATCTCCATCGAGGACAACCTCGATCGGGGAACGGTCGTGACGCTGCACGTTGGGCCGGCGCGCGCCGCCGCGCCAGCACAACCCGTGATCCCGGCGCCCGCGCCGGTCGAACCCGCCGCGCCGCCGGCGCGTCTGACCGACCGCCAGCGAAAGGTGCTTCTGCTGATCGCGGAACTCGGATCGGCCGGGCCGTCGACGATCGCGAAGGAACTCGGGGTGAGCCAGAGCACGGCGTTCAGGGAACTGGCGTCGCTCCAGCGGCTGCAGTTGCTGGCGTCTCGCGGCACGGGCAAGCGGACGCTCACCGAAGAGGGAATCGCGTACCTGGATAACGTCTTCAAGCCTTGATGCGCGACCCGCCGAGTGGTGGGCGTGCCAGGAGGACCCTGCATGGATGCACAGAGCGTCGCCGTCGGCCAAGTCTGGCAAGAGGCACTGACCAGGATCGAGAGCCAACTCAGCAAGCCGAGCTTCGAAGCGTTTCTCAAGGCCATGCGCCCGGTAACGCTGGAGCGGGACGTCTTCGTGTTCTCGGTGCCAAGCCTGTTCGCCAAGGAGTGGCTGGAGGGCCGGTATCGTGGCCTGATCGCGGAAACGTTGCGCGAGGTGCTCACCCACGGTGTGGACGTCCGCTTCGTCGTCGCGGACACCGACATCGACTTGGCGACGGTGCAGGACACCCCGGTGTCGCGGGAGGTGCAGGTCCAGTCGCCGAAGCCACCGTACCTCGAGGCACCGTCGTTCACCAGCAAATACACGTTCGACACGTTCGTCGTCGGAAGCGGAAACCGCTTCGCGCACGCCGCGGCCCTCGCGGTCGCCGAAACGCCCGCGCGGGCCTACAATCCCTTGTTCATCTACGGCGGGGTGGGCCTCGGCAAAACACACCTCCTGCAGGCGATCGGCCACCACGTCCTCGCCCACAAACAGGCGGCACGCGTGATGTACGTCTCGTCGGAGCGATTCACGAACGAGATGATTAACGCGATTCGCGACGACAAGATGGTCGAGTTCCGCAACCGCTACAGAAACGTCGACGTCCTGCTCATCGACGACATCCAATTTCTGGCGGGCAAGGAGCGCACGCAGGAGGAGTTCTTCCACACCTTCAACACGCTCTACACCAGCCAGAAGCAGATCATCCTCTCCTCCGACTCCTCGCCGCGCAACATCCCGACGCTCGAGGAGCGTCTGCGCAGCCGCTTCGAGTGGGGGCTGATCGCCGACATCCAGCCGCCGGACCTCGAGACCAAGGTGGCGATCCTGCAGCGCAAGGCCTCGCTCGAGGACGTCCAGCTCCCCGACGAGGTGGCGGAGTTCATCGCCCAGCAGGTGAA